>CALYAH010000147.1 GCA_944393455.1 uncultured Clostridia bacterium | reverse complement strand
GTTATTATTTTGGTTATTTCTGTTGTTGTTATTGTTTTTATTTTCTTTATTTTTCTTTGACATGAAAAGCACCTCCATTCAAATCTCAATTATATTGTGAACAAAAAAAATAAAATTATTCAACTATGAATTTGTTTTTTCATATAATTTGTTATATAATAGCTAAAAATTTAGTTGAAATAAATAAAAATTATTTTTTGGAGGAAGTGATAAAGTGGAATATGAAAATGAAAAGCTAAAAGAATTTGAAGAATATGTAAGATTTAGAAAAGTAGCAATTATTGGATTAGGAGTAAGCAACATACCATTAATTGATTACTTACATAATAAAAAAGCAAAAGTAACAGTTTTTGATGAAAGAGAAGAAAAAAGTATACCAAAAGATATATTGGATAAAATAAATTCATATAAATTTGATAAATCCTTTGGAAAAAATAATTTGGAAAATTTAAACAATTTTGATATTATTTTTCGTTCGCCAAGTTGTTTACCAACTAAACCTGAATTGGTAAAAGAAGAACAAAGAGGTGCAATTGTTACAACAGAGATAGAAATGCTTATGAAAATGTGCCCTTGTACAGTTGTTGGAGTAACAGGAAGCGATGGAAAGACAACAACAACAAGTTTAATTAATAGTATTCTCAGTCAAGCAGGATATCATACATACTTAGGTGGAAATATTGGAACTCCATTATTTACAAAGCTTTCACAAATGACACCAGATGATATTGTTGTATTAGAATTAAGTAGTTTTCAATTAATGGGAATGAAAATTAGCCCACATATTTCAGTTATTACCAATATAACGCCAAACCATTTAAATATTCACAAAGATTATGAAGAATATATTGAGGCAAAGAAAAACATATTTAAATATCAAAATGAAAATGATATTGTTATTCTAAATTATGATAATGAAATTACTAGAAACTGTGGTAAAGAAGCGAAAGGAAAAGTTGTATTTTTTAGCGGTAAAGAAAATTTAGAAAATGGATTTATTGTAGATGGGAAAATTATAAAAGAATGTGAAGATAATATTAGAAAACATATTTTAGATGTAAAAGATGTTAATCTAAGAGGAGAACATAATTATGAGAATATTGCAACAGCTTTAGCAGCAACTAAAACATTAGTTAAACAAGAGGAAGCAGTAGAAGCTATTAAACAATTTAATCCAGTTGAGCATCGATTAGAATTTGTAAAAGAAATAGAAGATGTAAAATGGTATAATGACTCAGTTAGTTCATCACCAACTAGAACTATAGCGGGCCTAAATTCGTTTGATGAAGAAATAGTTTTAATAGCTGGTGGATACGACAAAAATTTAGATTATACTCCAATTGCAAAACCAATTGTTGACCATGTAAAAACTTTAATTCTGCTTGGACAGACTTCTGGTAAAATATTTGATGCAGTTAAAGAAGAATTAGAAAAACAAAACAAAGAATTAAATATTTATATGTGTAACAACTTAGAAGAAACTGTAAATTTAGCTAAAAAACTAGCAAGACCAGGACAAATCGTACTATTTTCTCCAGCGAGTGCAAGTTTTGATATGTTTAAAAATTTTGCAGATAGGGGAGAACAATTTAAAAATTTAGTAAATAAACTCTAATTATAGCACATATTTAGAAAAGCCTCCATATTATATACAAAGTAATAAGGAGGTTTTATACATGTACAATAATGAATCGTTTGATGACTACATAAGGAGCATTTTAGGATATCCTAATACTAATAATATGAATATGGACAATGTTTCTGGAAATTACAATATGACTTATGATATGAGTAGTGACGAAGAATTAGAAAATTGTTATCCGGAAATCTATAGAATTGTATATCCTATGGTAACACAAAGATGTTCTAGAATTACAGAACCAGTAACGAGAGATTTAGTAGAAAGAATGACAGATGAGATTTATTCTGCTATTGAGGTAAACAATGAAATTAATGTTAATATTAATTTACAAAATGATGTAACAAATAATAGAAATGAATCTAAAAATACTGCAAAAGATAATTCTAAACAAGAATTAATGAAAGAAAACAGAAGAGAAGATAGACAGTTTGGAAACAGAAATTTAAGAGATTTAATTCAAATTTTGTTAATTAGAGAATTATTAAGAAGACGTAGAAGACCAAGACCAGGTAGACCGCCATTTCCAGGTGGTAGGCCACCTTTCCCAGGAGGTCCACGGTAGACCACCAATGATGCCAAGAAACTATTATAATAGTTATCAAGATTTATATGAGCAATAAACATTTAAAAATAGAAAATATTACCAAAATATTTTCTATTTTTTTACTTTTATACATAACATTTTTTGAATATAATTTTTTTATTTTGCAAAAAATAATATTGAGAAATTTTGAAAGGTGGTAAATAATAATGAAAGTTAAAGAATGTATGTGTGAAGATGTTTGCTGTGTAAAGCCAGAAACAAAAATACAAGAAGTTGCAAAACTAATGTCTCAAAATCATATTGGTTGTGTTCCTGTATGTGATAATAACAATTGTATTTGTGGAATTATAACAGATAGAGATGTTTTATTAAGATGTGTTGCTTGCGATAAAGATGTAAATCAAACACAAGTAAAAGATATCATGACTACTAATGTATGTACTTGTAAAGAAGACGATGAAATGACAAATGCAGAATCAAAAATGGGTCAAAATCAAATAAGAAGATTACCAGTATGTGATAATCAAAATAGAGTTGTTGGAATTTTAACATTAGGAGATTTGGCAAATAATGGTCAAGCTTTAGGAACTAATCAAGTATGCACAACCTTTGAAAATATTTGTGATTGCCAAGGAAATAAAAATGCTGAATAAAACTATAAGGACGGATATTATGCCGTCCTTTTGCATACAATAACAACAGGAGGAGAAAATGATTATCAACGTTTCTTATTGGACAAGAGTTGCAAAAAGAATTTTATATGTTATTTTTATTTTATTGGGTTTATATATTGGATTAAAACTATCTATATTTTATATGCCATTTTTAGTAGCTTTTATTATTTCATTAATGATTGAACCAGCAATTAAATTTATAATGAAAAAAACAAAGTTAACTAGAAGAACAAGTTCGATTATAATATTTGTTATAGTTTCGATTATAATATTAGGAAGCTTAAGTTGGCTAATTATAACATTATTCTCAGAATCTTCTAGCTTGTTACAAGGTTTAAATGACTATTTTGATAAGGCATACATACAGTTTCAAAATCTAATTTCAACATTCAATTTTGATAAAATTCACTTATCAAATGAGATTTTAAGTGTTATAGAAAATTCAACAGAAGACTTATTAACAACCGCTTCAAATTGGCTACGAAATGCATTAACAGGTTTGTTAAACATTGTAACTAGTCTACCTTCAATTGCTATTTGTATTGGTATAACAGTAATAGCACTTTATTTTATATGTGTCGATAAAATATATATTTTAGACCAAATAGAATATCATTTACCCAAAGTTTGGGTAAAAAAGCTGAGAGTTCATTTAAAAGATTTAATTGAAACTTTAGGAGGATATTTAAAAGCAGAGGCAACTTTAATATTAGTTTCTTTTGTTATATCCTTAGTTGGACTATATATATTAGAGTTTTCTGGATTTAATATACAGTATCCGCTTCTAATGGCATTAGCAATTGGATTTGTAGATGCTCTCCCAATCTTAGGGTCAGGAACGGTTATGATTCCTTGGGCAATAATATGCGCTATAAATGGAGACCTTAATTTAGGAATAGCAATTATTGTTTTACTAATTGTAATGTCTGTTGTGAGACAAATTTTAGAACCTAAGTTAGTAAGTAAAAATATAGGGGTTCATCCAATTTTTACTCTAATTGCTATGTATACAGGATTTAAGATAATAGGAGTAATAGGTCTTTTGATTGGCCCAATAGTACTTATTATTTTTAAGAATATTTTTGCTAACTTAATTGACAAAGGAGTGTTTAAAACTATTTTTGATAGAAAATAGAAAAGGAGAAGAAAATTATTCTTCTCCGTCTAACGCATGCACAAAGTAAATTGGATAAAAGCATCCAGCTGGGCTAATATGTGAATTTTGTATTCTTATAATTTCAAGTGAATCCTTTATATTTCCAGTTAACAAAACCCTATAACCGTTTTGAGTAAGAATATCTTTTGCTAAAAATATAATTGTTGGAATTATAGTTTCAGGATAATTTAGTAAAAAATCATCCATATTAATACAATAACCGCTTAGAGTTTTACCTGTTGTACAAAAAATCGCATCTTCGTAATCAAATTGTTTTTCCAATTCTTGTTCTAGAAAAGTTTTAACTTTTACTTTCAATTTTTCAAATTGTGCATCATCCGTTAGTCTCTTTAAATCTTCTTGTCTTTGCTTTGATGTCTTCATTTTTTGTTTCCTCCTTGCACCTTTCTAGGGTGCTTCTTCTTTTGTATATTCAATTATCATACTGCCTCTAATTTTTCCGGTACTGCTTCGTACGTACTCTTTTTAGATTTCTGATAATAGAATATGTAATAGACAAAGCTATTGTAAACATAATTATAACACTTCTTTTACAATTTTTCAATTGTTATTTTTATACATCATATATGTAATATTGATATTTTTCGTATAAAATGATAAAATGCAGGAAAAAAGGAGAAAATAAAATGAATAATGATACTACTTTAAAATTTTTAGGTAAAGATTATGGGTTTGGAAAGCAAAACAATTCTGCATATTATGAAACAGAAAAAGGGCTAGTATTAATTGATTGTGGATTTACTGTATTTTCACAAGTAAAAGAAAAATTTGATTTTAACAAATACGAAACTATCCATATTATTATTACACACTTACATAATGATCATGCAGGTTCACTTAGTCAATTGATATTGTATTTATGGTTTAACTGCAATAAAAAAGCTATAGTTGTTAGTAAATGTGAGAGAATAAAGGAATATTTAGAAATTACAGGTACACCAAAAGAATCATATGAATTAAAGCAAGAGTTAGATAATCTTACATTTATTAAAACTAACCATACACCTTATTTAGATGCGTATGGTTTCAACTTAAATTTAGCAAATAGAAGTATACTTTATACAGGGGATACAGCTGTTATTGAACCATTTATGCCATATTTAAATGAAACAGAAGAATTATACATTGATGTTTCTCGATTTGGTGGAGCTCATATCAAAATAGATGACATTGTAACATTATTGAGGCAATTGAAAAATGAAGGTAAAAAGATTATTTTTATGCATATGGATGATAAAGAATATATAGAAAAAATAGCTGAATCTATATAATATAAACGTTTGATAAAGGAGAAAAATATGAAAAAAGAAATAGTATTACCAGATTATAATCATAGTATATTAAATTTAATAACTTCTATATTAAATTACTATAATGTAGAAACAAATCATCACTCATTAGAAAATTTAGATAATATTTTAAAGCAAAGATATAAAAATGTAATATTCTTAGTATTAGACGGAATGGGAGAACATATATTAAACAAGATATCACAAAATGGATTTTTTAATAATCATAAAATTGACTGTATTACATCTGTTTATCCATCA
Organism: uncultured Clostridia bacterium; assembly: GCA_944393455.1. Lineage (GTDB taxonomy): Bacteria > Bacillota > Clostridia > TANB77 > CAG-508 > CAG-269. The sequence continues at coordinate 6,453 of CALYAH010000147.1, read as the reverse complement.
ACAACAACAGCAGCTCTTACTACATACTACTCAGGGAAACCACCTTATGAAAGTGGTTGGATTGCTTGGTCCCAATATTTTAAAGAATATGGCAGAGCAGTAGATATGTTCTCACATAAAGAATCTTATAAGGGAGACTCTTTAAAAGATGCCAGAATAGATGTATTTAACGATATCATGAAATATAAAAGTATTTTTGAAAGAATTGAAGAAGCTTCACCAAATATTAAAGCTTATGAAATAACTCCAAGTTATTCAGATAAAAGAGCTAAAAGAAGTATAAGAGCAGATTCCATAGATGAAATAATCTTAAATATTCAGATGCTTTGTAATAACCAAGATGAGAAGTTTATATTGGCATATTCAGATAATCCAGATGGATTATTGCACAAATATGGTACTACATCAAAAGAAGTAGAAGAATTTATTAAAGAAACCGAAGATAAGATAAAGACTATGTGTGAAAGTCTGCCGGAAGATACTGTATTAATAATATCAGCAGACCACGGGCATAAAGATATAGAAAATGCTTATAATTTGTTAGATTATCCTGAAATTCAAGAATGTTTAATATTACCACCATCTTTAGAATCACGTTCATTAACTTTTTGGGTAAAAGAAGATAGAAAAGAGGACTTTGAAAAACGATTTAATAAAATATTTGGAGAAGAGTTTTTATTAATGAAAAAAGAAGAATTTTTAGAAAAACATTTTCTAGGATATGGAGAAAAACATTATAAAATTGATGATTTTATTGGAAATTATGTTGCATTGTCTATATCAAGTAGCATAATAAAGCTAGAAACTTTTTTAGCAGAGGGAAAAAAAGTGAAAAAGTCCACACATTGTGGGCTAACCAAAGATGAAATGGAAGTACCGATGATTATTATAGGTAAATAAATATTATAGTTGAAACATATATAATGTCCTCTGTTTGCAAACTGCAATTTGATTTTTTGTAAAAAAAGAAGTATAATAGAATTATGTAAAACTGTAGGAGGACTAATTATGAACAAAACACAAAGAATTATAGTTTTAACTGGAAGCGACAGAAAAATACGGATAGCATTGGATACTATAAAAGGATTCAAAGCTATAACAGTAGTCAATAATCTTTCATCAGAGATTATTAAAAATGTCTTTAAACATAACAAAAATGTTGTGTTTGCAAAACCAGTTTATGACTTAAGGATTGCAAGATACAATCCAATTGTTATAAACGTTACTTCTAGCGAAACAAACATTGAGACTCTTAAATTAGGAGTTGAAAATGTTATAGAAGACTTTCCACGACTTTTAGAAAGTCAAAATGTAGATGTCGGAGACCATATATCTCATGACTCTACAGATTCAACAGAAGTAAAAAATAATTGTTTTCTTTGCAAAGTGGCACAAGGATGCCCAGAGAAACCTGAACACATTTTATATGAATCAAAAAATTTTTTCGTGATTCCAGGATTAGGAGCATTTTTTGATGGATATGTAATGATAGTTCCTAAAGAACATGTAATGTCTTTTGCTGAATTATCTGAGCATAAATACGAAGAATTTTTGCAAGTGTTAAATGATATGAGATTCATATTAGAATCTATATATAATAAGAAAATTTTTGTATTTGAATGTGGTTCAGGGAAAAATGGTGGAGGAAAACATGCAACTTCTATAGTTCATGCACATATCCACATGGCACCTACTGATATGCCAGTCTTGGAAAGAGTTCAAAAGAGTGGATTATATCCTGCTCTTATTGATCAACGAGATTTAAGGAAATATGGAGAATATCCATATATGCTTTATATCGATCAGGAAGAAAACTGGTATATTGTATCAGACCCTGATACGTATTTTCCAAGACAACATCCTAGACAGGTGTTAGCTGATTATATGAATCTTGAAAAAGGTGAATATAATTGGAGAACAAATCCATTAAGAGAAAAAATGGATGTGATTGCGGAAGAAATTTATGGTTTCTTACGAAATAATTTCAAAGAACTCCCTTTATGTATTCAAGAAAACGTAAAGAAGTTTTTATAGGTCGTTTCCAAAAGTCAAAAAGAAGAGCTGTTTTTTTAGCTCTTCTTTTATTTTTATTTATTCCCATTCAATTGTTGCAGGAGGTTTAGAAGTAATATCATACACAACTCTATTAACATGTTCAACTTCATTTACAATACGAGAAGAAACTTTTTCCAAAATTTCATAAGGTATTTTGCTCCAAACACCTGTCATAAAATCTGTAGTTTCAACAGCACGAAGAGCAATTGTATAGTCATAAGTTCTTTCATCACCCATAACACCAACAGATTTTAAGTTGGTTAATACAGCAAAATATTGATTAATACTTTTATGCAATCCAGCATTTGCAATTTCTTCTCTAAAAATACTATCCGCTTCTTTTAAAATTGTTAATTTATCATCTGTAATATCGCCAATTACACGAATAGCAAGCCCAGGACCAGGGAAGGGTTGTCTATATACTAAGTTTTCTGGAATTCCTAATTCTAATCCTGTTTTTCTAACTTCATCTTTAAATAAATCTCTTAAAGGTTCTACAATTTCTTTAAAGTCAACATAGTCAGGTAATCCGCCAACATTATGATGGCTTTTTATAACAGAACTTTTTCCTAATCCACTTTCTATTACATCAGGGTAGATAGTTCCTTGTACTAAAAAATCTGCAGTTCCTATTTTTTTTGCCTCTTCTTCAAAAACTCTTATAAATTCTTCTCCAATAATTTTTCTTTTCTTTTCAGGGTCTGTAATCCCTGCTAGTTTGGCTAAGAATCTATCTTTGCTATTTACACGAATTAAATTGATATCAAATTGGTTTCTAAAAATTTCTTCTACTTCATCACCTTCATTTTTACGAAGAAGTCCATGGTCGACAAAAATACAAGTTAAATTCTTACCAATTGCTTTGCTTAATAAAACTGCAGCAACAGAAGAGTCAACGCCTCCAGATAATGCACATAAAGCTTTTTTATCTCCGATTTTTTCTTTTAATTTTTTAATACTATCTTCTACAAAAGAAGAAATAATCCAATCGCCTTTACAATTACAAATATTAAATAAAAAGTTTTTAATTACTTGAGTACCATTAACAGAGTTATTTACTTCTGGATGGAATTGGATTCCATATAACTTCTTTTCAGTATTTTCTATAGCTGCATTTGGACAAGAAGGTGTATGTCCAATATTTTTAAATCCATCTGGTACTTTTTCCACATAGTCAGTATGACTCATTAAAAAGCCGTTTGTAGTGTCAAAACCTTGAAAAAGGGAAGAGGTGTTGTCTATTTCAACAGTTGTTGTTCCATATTCTCTTTTTGTGGCTCTTGCAACATTTCCTCCTAGAGTATAGGTCATAAGTTGCATACCATAACAAATACCTAAAACAGGTATTCCTAAGTCAAAGATTCCATCTGTACATTTAGGCGAATCCTCACCAAACACACTAGCTGGTCCTCCAGTAAAAATAATACCTTTTGGATTTTTCTCTTTAATTTTTTCTAAAGAAATATCAAAAGGTACTACTTCAGAATATACGTTACATTCTCTAACTCTTCTTGCAATTAATTGATTATATTGTCCTCCAAAGTCTAAGATTAGAATTAATTCATTATTCACTTATTTTACCTCCAATTTAAAATATATAAAGCAGTTTATCATATTTTATCTAAAAAGTAAAGACCGAAGAAACCTATTCTCCAGCCTTTAGGGCAAATATAGCGGGTTCAGAAGAGAACTCTGATTCTATTACTGCTAATGCACTAGCGGTAACTATTTCCGGAGCATTATTCCATCCAACTTTGTGAACCCATTTTTTGTTGTCAGTCTCTCTTCTTATTGCATGAAATTCACGATAAGTTTCATCTTTGTCATGCATCATTTTTGAGAAAATGCAGATAACATACTCATCTGAGTTAGCATCTTTAATGGAATTTAAATTTCTTGCTTTAATTCCAAATTCTTTGCATTTATTCAAAAAAGCATCTTCTATTGGAAGAGTATCTGACAAGTTGTAAAAAGTGCTATTGCTAGCTACTTCTTTTGTTTGACCTAATACAAAAGCCAAACAGTTGCTACTAATATCTGGATAATCTTCAATACTAATAGGATTAAATCCAGATTTTCTTTCTTTAGTAATGGCCATATTTATGACACTCCCTTCCAGCATATACATTTTTATGTTGCCTATTTATTATTATAGCATAAAATATTAGCTTTCTCAAGAATTTGCAAGTATTGAACTTGAAACATTGCTTTATGTAGACAAACGTGTTATACTATAATAGTACTAAAAATTTATACAGTACAAGGAAAAGTGAATGTGATGGAAGAAAATGATTATTTTAGAAACAACATGGAGGAACAAAAGAATGAGAGAATTTATATTAAGTGAAAAACAGAAGGAAGCGTTAAAAACATTCGAACACATTTATTTGATTAGAGAAGAAGACTGTACTTTAACGAAAATAACAGAGGCAGAGAGTAAATTGACGGAAGATAACTTTAAAGCTATCTATTATGACGGTGACAATTGGATAGAGTTAACAGCCGAAGATTTTACGTATTATAATGTTAAAGATGATGACTATGATTTTAATTATTATGATGCTTATTTAGATAGAGACTCTGTACCAGAAGAGGTAAAAGAACTCTTAGATACAGAAATTCGGAAAAGAAATTCAAAGTAGAGCAAAGTAAAAAAATGTCACATTCACACAAGAGTAAGAGCGGTATTACCGCTCTTTTTCTTAATAAGCTATTTACAATCATTAGAATTTATAATACAATAAAAAAAAAGAAAAGGAGAAAGAAAAATGGCGAAAATTTTAGAAGATATTTCAAGAACATTTAACGAATTTTTGTTATTACCAAATTTAACAGATGAAAGATGCATACCAAGTAATGTAAGTTTAAGAACACCACTTGTAAAATTTAAAAAAGGAGAAGAAGCAAAATATTATGCAAATGTACCAATGGTATCAGCTATAATGCAATCAGTATCAGGAGAAGAGATGGGAATTGCATTAGCACGAGAAGGAGGAGTTGCTTTTATTTATGGTTCTCAAAGTATTGAAGCACAAGCAAAAATGGTAGAGCGTGTAAAAAAACATAAAGCAGGATTTGTAGTAAGTGACTCAAATGTAAAATCTGGAACTAGACTAAAAGAAGTATTAGAATTAATAGAAAAAACAGGACATTCTACTGTTATAGTTACAGATGATGGAACATCAAATGGAAAATTTTTAGGAATCGTAACAGACAAAGATTATCGTATCACAAGAGATAATATGGAAGACATAATAGATAATTTTATGACACCAAAAGAAAAAGTAATATGGGCTAAAGAAGGTGTTAGTTTAGCTGAGGCAAATGATATTATTTGGGAGAAAAAAATTGCTTGTTTACCAATTTTAGATGAAGAAGAAAATTTAAAATATTTAGTTTTCCGTAAAGACTATGAAGAAAGAAAACATAATCCAGAATCTTTATTAGACGAAAAGAAACGTTATATTGTAGGTGCTGGTATAAATACTAGAGATTATGAAGAAAGAATTCCAGCTTTAGTAGATGCCGGAGTTGATATGATATGTATGGATTCTTCAGATGGATATTCTATATGGCAAAAAAATACAATTGATTTTGTAAGGGAAAAATATGGAGACACAGTAAAAATAGGAGCAGGAAATGTAGTAGACAAAGAAGGTTTTCGTTATTTAGCAGAAGCAGGAGCAGATTTTATAAAAGTTGGTGTTGGAGGAGGTTCTATTTGTATTACTAGAGAAACAAAAGGAATCGGAAGAGGACAAGCATCAGCGTTAATTGATGTAGTAGCAGCAAGAGATGAATATTTTGAAGAAACAGGAATTTATATTCCAATCTGTTCTGATGGAGGAATTGTGTATGACCACCATATTACAATTGCATTAGCTTTAGGAGCAGATTTTGTTATGATGGGAAGATATTTTGCAAGATTTGATGAAAGCCCAACAAGAGTTGTAAAAAGAGGAAATACTTATGTAAAAGAATACTGGGGAGAAGGTTCAAATCGTGCAAGAAATTGGCAAAGATATGATATGGGAGGAGATAAAAAACTTTCTTTTGAAGAAGGTGTTGACTCTTATATTCCATATGCTGGAAGCTTGAAAGATAACTTAGCAATTACTGTTGCAAAAATAAAATCAACTATGTGTAACTGTGGAAGTATTACTATTCCAGAATTACATAAAAAAGCAAGATTAACACTTGTATCTGATGTAAGTATTTCAGAAGGTAGTGCTCATGATGTTATCTTAAAAGAAATTGACAATCAATATAATTAAATCATAACCACCCGTAAAACGGGTGGTTTGCTCTGCGCCTAGAAGGCTTTTGTACTGGCACTTCTGGGCTTAAGCCCTTCTGAATGGTCTGTCAACCGCATTTCTTTCTCAGGCTACCACTTAA
>CALYAH010000146.1 GCA_944393455.1 uncultured Clostridia bacterium | reverse complement strand
TATCTATATTTGTATTTTTAACATAATCTAGTCCTATTTTCTTATCTATATTATGTGTTTCATAATTATATTTTAATTGAATTGGTAACATATCAATAACATCAAATAAATGTGAAAATATTATTGCTGGAATTCCTCCTCCTCGCATAATAGGAACAATATATTTTATTTTAAGATTAGTTTTAATTAAATAATTGTTTACCTCTTTATAAATTTTATTAATATAATTATCTATTCTGTCCCAAGAAATTAAATCTAAATCTTTTTCATTATATATGTATTTCATTATCTTTTCCCTCTAACTTTCTTCCTACACTATATCACAGATTTACATTTTCCTCAACAAAATCACTAAAATTCATACTAAATATGTTGGATTTTTAAGCAAAAATAAAGCACCTATTACAAGGCACTTTACTTAGGATTCTCTTTAACTTAAAAATTTTATTTTAATAAATTCATATGTTCATTAACATACAACCATATCATATGGTGTGCTGACCATAGATATATAATCTCTATAACTCGCTCACAGCAACTATTATATCATTTTTAAAAATTCATTTTATATGTTTCCACACTCCATATCTAAAACAACTTTAACATTAATTTCAGAATTTTGTACTTTTTCTAGTCCAAATCTTCCTCTTTTATGAAACATTATTGTATCTTGAAAGCTAGTAAATTCAAGTACTACTGGCAATTTTTCAACTCTAGCAACGCACAGACTTCCACATGGCTCGTAAAAGGAAACATATCAACCGGTTGTATAAAACCAATCTTATAAAACTCCTCCAACTTTGCTAAATCCCTCATCAACGTTGCTGGATTACAACTAATATAAGTCAATTTCTTAGGTTTAATATTCAAAATATTCTCTATACTTTTATTATCTAATCCTTTTCTTGGAGGATCCACCATAATAATATCTGGAATCACTTTTTTATTATTTACTAAATCATCTAAAATCTGTTCTACATCACCTGCAATAAACTCCGTATTTTCCATGTTATTTATTTTAGCATTATCTTTTGCCGCTTCAATAGCTTCCTCTACAATTTCTATGCCATATACTTTTTTTGCATACTTTGCCATAAATAACGAAATTGTTCCAATTCCACAATACAAGTCAAAAACAATGTCATCCTTTGTTATTTGCGCACCCTCTACACCAATATTATATAACTTTTCTGCTTGAATTGGATTTACCTGGTAAAATGAAAGTGGTGATATTTTGAAAATATAGCCACCTAATTTATCTGTTATATATCCATCACCATACAAATTTATATTTTCTTTTCCTAAAATAACATTTGTACTTTTCGTATTAATATTTTTTACAATAGTTTTTACATTTTTAAAATTAGTTGTAATTTCATTTACTAATTCATTTTCTTTCGGCATCTCCTTACCATTGATTACAATAATACACATGATTTCATTTGTCCTTATCCCAATTTTGGTAACGATATGTCTAATTATTCCTTTTCCCGTTTTTTCATCATAGATACTAATTTTGTTTTTTACTATAAAATCAAATACAAATTTAATTAGTTTTTGTGTTTCCTCGTTTTGTATGTAACATTTTTGAATCGGAATAATTTCATGTGTTCTATTTGCATAAACTCCTATAACTGGCTTTCCTTCTTTGTTAATTCCGACTGGATGTTGTGCTTTATTTCTGTAATAATATGGATTTTCCATTCCGAATTGTTTCTTGTACTTCTATTTTGGTTTTTAATGTTTTATTTACTAAACTTTGTACTGCATTTTGTTTCATTTTTAATGTTTGTTCGTATTGAATATGCCTTAAGCTACATCCACCACAACGTTTGTATGTGTTACAATCACTTTCAATTCTATATTTTGATGGTTCTAATATTTCTAATATTTTTCCAAAAGCATGTGAAGATAAAACTTTTACAATTAGTATTTTTATTTTCTCTCCCTTAATAGCATTAGGTATAAAAATAGTAAAACCATCTATTTTTGCAATTCCTTCTCCATCATATCCATTATCTATGATATCCACTATATATTCTTTGTTTTTCTCTACTGGCATTTATCTTTCTCCTCTTTTTTCGCTATTATATCATCTTTTTACTAATATGAAAATAGCAATTTCATTGTTTTTGTAGTATAATCATTATATTAAAATATAAGGAGTTTGAAAAATGGATACTTTAATCATATCTGGTGGAAAAATTGATATTGAATATTTAAAAAATTATTGTAAAGAACATCATCGGACAAAATATTATTGCCGTTGATAAAGGTTTAGAAATTTTATATAAACTTAAACTCATACCAAATCATATAGTAGGAGATTTTGACTCTGTTTCTCCTGAGATACTAAAATTTTATAAAAATAATTCTCAAATTGTTTTTCATAACTTTAATCCTGAAAAAGATTACACTGATACTGATATTGCTTTAAAGCTTGCTATAAATTTAAAAAGTTCATCTATTACTGTTATTGGTGCACTTGGCATGCGAATGGACCATGCTTTAGCTAATATTCATATTCTTACTTATGCATTAGAATCTGGTATTCCTTGCAGAATATTAGATAGTTATAATAAGATTTATTTAGTTAATAATAAACTAACTTTATACAAAGATAAAGTCTATGGCAAATATGTTTCTTTGATTCCGCTAACTACCACTGTTGAAGGACTTACTTTAACTGGTTTTAAATATCCTTTAAGTGACTATTGCTTATCGATTGGAAAGAGTTTGGGAATTAGTAATGAATTAATGCAAAATTCAGCTACCATTGAGCTAAGAAATGGTATTTTAATTGTAATTGAAAGTAAAGATAGTTTATAAGAGGCCCCTTTTAAATCTTATAAAATTTACATGTTATCTAATATTCCTAACAAATAAATTTTTTTTATTAATAAATTGTCCATTTCAATTTCTTCCAACTCTTTCTTTTGGAAGATTTTTTTATTCTTCATTATTCTTCCATTAATAAATTCATTTAGCTCTTCTTTTTTCATGGTTCCATTTTCCACTAACTCTTTCATTACATACTCTCCCTTATTTTATTTTGAACACGTATTCTTTTTTTGATATCGACATTATTCTATAATATTCGACATCTAAAATACCAGTGGCCACTATTCATTTTTTTAAAAAAAGAATTAGCTCATTTGCGCTAATCCCTCTAAATCTTCTTTTTCTCCATTATGTGTTGTTTCAATATAAGTATTAAAACTAATAAATATTAAATCTAATGCATTTGTTATAATATGATTATCATTTCTTAAATTCATTTCAACCTTTATTTTTTCGAAACTCATATTTACATGAAAGACACAGATATACATCTTATATAAATCAATTTTATATCTATCTCTATATTTATAGTCTACGGTTTTTAATATGTTTTCAAATTCTTCTAACTGTTTTGTATTTTTATTTTTTCTTACATATCGTTTTAATTCTCTGTATTTTTGCTCATCTTCACTTTTTCTATACATAAAGCAATCTTTAATATCTCCTTTACCAGATATGATGATTGCTGAAAATACAGCCATACATATAGCCATCAAAACATTTACTTTTACTAATAAAAATAATGAAGTAATTAATAATAGCGTCCAACATAAACATTTTTTCCAGCTTTTATAGTGCATAGCACTCTTAGTAGCCATTCTTACTCCGCAAAACGAAAACAAAACTATTATCATTTCTTTAGTAGTTATCTTTAAAAAATAACCTGATAGCAGAATTAATACCAACTCTGTTACATTAAATAGTAATGATTTCCAATTTCTTAATAGTTCTTTCATTATTATTCACCTTCTTCTGTATCACAAAAAAACTACCATGAATTTATTGGCATGAAATCACCTCACTTTATTATTCTGTATATATATGAATACTAAATTGCTTATTACTAAAAAGCAATTTAATATAATCATACTCATATTTCTGAGTGTAATACTTTTTACTGGTCTTTTTTCTTTATCATTTCTATTCCAAAACTCACAGTATTTCTTATAAATTATATTAAATTTATTTCTAAATATGAATGGAATAAATAATGCCAGTTTGTTTATGATAGCTATTACATAATAATTTGAAAAGTCTTTATTTACAAATTGAAAAGCAACAAATGAAATTAAACTTAAATAAAGTGAACTAAATAAAATTAAAAATATATCTGTTACTTGTGCTTTTTCTTTGTATAAAATTTTTATCACTACATAACATAAAAAATAAAACATTAAATAATAAAAAACATTGTACTGGCTTATCATTACACATAATACATATATAATAGATATTAATAATAATACTTGTGCCCTTTTTTCTTTTATTTTTTTTGCATATAAAATGAATAATGTAAAATAAATTATATCTGGGATTGGACCTAAAAATATATTTATTATTTGTAAAAAAATATCCCAATATTTGCTTGACACACTAGTTTGGGGCGTGTATAATATAAATAAGCATGCACTTATTGTGTATGTCAACAGGAGAAAAGATAGTCGGTCGCCAAATCGGTTCTATCTTTTCTCTTTTTTTATATTATACAAAAACTTTCTAGAATTGTACAGTAAAATATTGAAAAAAAATCGAAAAAACATTTATTTTGTCGATTTTTTTCTTTTAATGATATTTCTGCTTTTATCATCTTCAGAAACTGCTACTTTTAATTGTAATTTTAAACTTATTTCCTTAATATCATTTATAATAATTTTATGTAATAATACAAAACACAATACAAATGATAAATCATAACCACCCGTAAAACGGGTGGTTTGCTCTGCGCCTAGAAGGCTTTTGTACTGGCACTTCTGGGCTTAAGCCCTTCTGAATGGTCTGTCAACCGCATTTCTTTCTCAGGCTACCACTTAA
>CALYAH010000145.1 GCA_944393455.1 uncultured Clostridia bacterium | reverse complement strand
TTAAGTGGTAGCCTGAGAAAGAAATGCGGTTGACAGACCATTCAGTAGGGCTTAAGCCCAGAAGTGCCAGTACAAAAGCCTTCTAGGCGCAGAGCAAACCACCCGTTTTACGGGTGGTTATGATTATTAATAATTATTTATTATTCAACTGTAACTGATTTTGCTAATTTTCTTGTCTTATCTACATCTAATCCTTTTTCTTTTGAGATATAGTAAGATAGTAGTTGTAAAGGAATTACAGATAATATTGGTGAAACAAAAGGATTTGTTTCAGGAATATGGATAACGGTATCAAACATTTTGTCATCCACTTTTTGATTTGTAACTACTAAAGTCTTAGCACCTCTTGAAATAACTTCTTGTATATTACTTACAGTTTTTTCTACTAATTTTGGATCGGTCATAATACTAATTACAGTAATATCATTTTCAATTAATGCAATTGGTCCATGTTTTAATTCACCAGCTGGATAGCTATCAGCATGAATATAAGAAATCTCTTTTAACTTTAAAGCAGATTCTCTAGCAACTGTTTCATCAATGCCTCTTCCTAGGAAGAAAACATCTTTTTCTTGATAAATTCTTTTGCCAAATTCTTTTATTCTATTAGCACAAGTTAAAGTTTCTTCAATTTTGCTAGGTAATTCTGTAATATCATTTTTTAAAGATAAAACTTCGTCTTGTGATATTTCTAATGTTTCAGCAAAATAAATTGCTAAAATAGCCAATAAAGTAACTTGAGAAGTATAAGCTTTAGTAGATGCCACAGCGATTTCTGGACCGGCATGTGTATAGATAGAGTAATCAGCTTCTCTTGTAATAGAGCTTCCAATTACATTACTAATAGCAAGAGTTTTAGCACCTTTTTCTCTAGAAAGTTTTAAAGCTGCTATAGTGTCTGCTGTCTCTCCAGATTGAGAAATGAAAATACATAAAGTTTTATCATCAATAATAGGATCTCTATATCTAAATTCTGAAGCAATATCAACTTCAGTTGGTATTTTGCAAAGACGTTCTAATATATTTTTTGCTGCTAAACCAGCATGCATTGCTGTACCACAAGCAACAAGATATATTTTGTTAAGACTTTTTAAATAGTCTTTTGTAAAATTCAATTCATCAAATTCACATTTTGAGCTTTCATTTAATTTAGCACCAATTGTTTCTCTAATTGCTGTTGGTTGCTCATAAATTTCTTTAAGCATGTAATCTTCATACCCATCTTTTTCAGCACTTGACGCATTCCATTCGATAGTTTGAGTCTTTTTGTTGATTGGGTTTAAATTTTTATCATAAAATTTAGCATCATCTCTTGATAACACAACAAATTCGAAATCATTTAAAAGGTAAAAATTTCTTGTGAAAGAAAGAATAGCTGGTATATCAGAGCAAATATAGTTTTCGCCATCACCTTTACCAATAACTAGTGGACTATCTTTTCTTACTACAATCATATTGTCAGGGTAGTCTTTGCAAAGAATTTCTAATGCAAAACTTCCTTTAAAATCATTACAAGCATTTTTTACAGCTCTTAAAAATTTTTGATCATCATTTTTTGTATCTTTAGAATAATAATAATGTATTAGATTTGGTATAGCCTCTGTGTCAGTTTGAGAATAGAAAGTATACCCATTATCTGTTAAAAATTTTCTTATTTCGTTATAATTTTCAATAATTCCGTTATGAACAACACTAAAAGTTTTTGAGTTATCCATATGAGGGTGAGAGTTTTCTTTAGATGGTTTTCCATGAGTTGCCCATCTTGTATGAGCAATACCAATAGTTCCTGTTAAATCATCAATTCCTGGTAAATTATATAAATTTTTAACTCTTCCTTTGTCTTTCATAATAGAAAGACCTTCTTTTTCAACTGTTGAAATACCTGCTGAGTCATATCCTCTGTATTCCAATCTTAAAAGTCCATTGATTAAAACTGGACTTGCTTTTTTTGTTCCTATGTAACCTACAATTCCACACATTGTTAAATCCTCCTTAAAAAATAAATCTGGAATTGAAAGTATGCAAAATAAAGCTTAATTGTATTAACTTTTGTTACAGTATTACTACTGCTTTTTGGTTAATACTATGACCTTAAGCAAAGCCACTAAAGCATCCGCCGAATCTTTCGATAACTTTAGTCCTCGTCAACATTATTAAAACCATAATGTCCAGGCGCTGTATTTTTCTAATAACTCCTTTCTTTTAATATTTTAACTTTTGCATTTCTTCCAATTTACTTTATTATATTAACTCAAAAATTTAAATGTGACAAGACCTAATTAAGAAATTTATAAATTTATTTTTGTAAAAAATACTGAAACTATAATAAAAGAAAATCTTGAATAAAAAGATGATTTATATTATAATGCGAAAAAAGAGGTGAAAAAATGAAAAAAATAGGAATTATAGCAGCAATGGATGAAGAATGCGAAGCAATAGAAAAGCTAATGACAAATAAAGAAAGAAAAAATATATTTGATTTAACATTTTTTGTAGGAAAAATAGAAGAAAAGAAATGTATTTTAGTAAAAAGTGGGGTAGGAAAAGTTAATGCAGCAAGAACAACACAAATTATGGTAGATCATTTTAAAGTAGATTATATTTTAAATTTAGGATCAGCGGGAGCAATAAATAATGATTTAGAAATTGGAGATGTAGTAATTGGCAAATACGTTGTTCAACATGATTTTGACATTACAGCATTTGGACATAGCAAGGGATATATAACAGGAATAGGAAATTCCATTTTATGTGATAGAGAAAAAGTAGAAGAAATGGAGAAAAAAATAGATAAGACACCTAATGATGAATATAAAGTAAAATTTGGTGTAGTAGCAACAGGGGACATCTTTTGTACAGAAATAGCAATGAAGGACAAGATTAGGGCGAGATTTAATGCTGATGTAGTAGATATGGAATGTGCAGCTATTGGACAAGTAGCTTTTTTAAATGAGGTTCCTTTTATGGCGATAAGAAGTGTATCAGACTCACCAAATGGAGAAAATGCATCCACTTTTGATGAAAATTTGAAATTGGCATCTAAAAGATGTGCTGACATGTTAGAAATATTTTTAAAATAATTTTGTCGAATTTTGCGATGAAAAGTGGAAAGAAATTAGCTAGAAATATTGAATTTATATTAAGTTTATTGTAGAATACAAATAGATTAATTCTTAAATTTGTATTCTATTTTTTATATCAAAATTTTTCAAAAATCAAAAAAAGCAAATTAAAGTGAAAAAAAGAGAAAAACAAAAGAAATCCAAGATTTACATATAAATTTACTAATAAAGAAATATTGATTTAAACGTTAATAAAAGATATAATAAGGAGGAACTATGAACGAGGTTATATATTATAATTACAATTTTTTGAAAAAACGATTAACCAAAGACAAAAAAATAGAAAAATCAGTAGTATTTTGTATGATTAAAGAAGATGAAGAAGAATATAAGTTAGACATAGAGCAACCACATGATAAAGTATATAGAATAATATTAAGCAACAAAGAAGAAGCAGCTAAATTTATTAATAAAAGTTTAAAAATTCAAAAATCTCAATTAAAAGGAAATGATATAGAAAAATATAGTACAAGGTTTGTTACAAATGATTTTAAAATTAAAGAATCAGATATTATATACAAGAAAAAAGATGAAGATATATTTTTTTTAATCGAACATCAATCAAGTGTAGATTATTCTATGGCATATAGATTGCTAATATATAGTGTAGAAATTATTAGAAGTGCAGTAGACGAAAAGAAATTGAGAAATAAAGACTATAAAATTCCAGTTGTATATCCAATTGTTTTATATACTGGCAACAAAAAATGGAACGCTAAAAAATACTTGGAGGAATGTCAAGAGAAGTTAGAAGAGTGTAAAAATATTGGGCTAATGAATTACACAATAACAGATATTAGTGAATGCGAAGAACAAGAACTATTAGAAGAAAAGAATTTTTTATCTAAAATTTTATTATTAGATAAATCTAGGAATAATATAAGTTTGAATACCAATTTAAGTAAGATTATACAATTAGAAATGAGCAATGAAGAAAAAACAGTATTAAAACAAATAATTTATTATACTTTAATGAAAAAAATAGGAGAAGATGTAGCTAAAAAATATATTAAGAAATTAGAATATAAGGAGGAAGAAAAGATGTCAGTATTTGAGGAATATTTAGAGAAAATAATTGATGAAGGATTAGAAAAAGGGATGCAACAAGGAATGCAACAAGGAATGCAGCAAGGAATTAAGAAAGGAATTGAAAAAGGTAAAAAAGAAAGTACCTACAAAATTGTTATTGAAATGATAAAAAATAATATTGATGAATCAAGAATAAAAGTAATTACGAAAATAAGTGAAAAAGAGTTAAAAAAAATAAAAGAAATGGCAATAAAAAATAATAAATAAATTACAAACATTTCACAAAAATAGCTTGTATAAAAATGTTAAATTAGTATATAATTTATATAGTTTGAAAGGAGTGATTTTTGTGGATAGAAAAATCAAAGTAGTTCAATATGGGACAGGCAAGATGAGTGTATACACTATGAGATATGTGTATGAAAAAGGAGCTGAAATAGTTGGGGCAATTGACGTTAATCCAGAAGTAATAGGAAAAGACATTGGAGAAATTATGGGAACAGAAAACAAAGGAGTAAAGGTTGTTTCAGTAGAAGAAGCAGAAAATATGATGAAAGAAACAAAACCAGATGTAGCAATTGTAACAACTATGAGTTTAATTAGTGATGTAGAAGATGCTTTAATGTTATGTGCAAAATTAGGAATTAATGCAATTACAACTTGTGAAGAAGCTTTTTATCCAATGAATTCAAATCAAAAAAAAACAAAAAGATTAGACGAAATGGCAAAACAAACTGGATGCACAATCACTGGTAGTGGATATCAAGATATTTATTGGGGACAACTAATATCTAGTATAGCAGGTTCAACACATACGATAAAAAAGATTAAAGGTAGTTCAAGTTATAATGTAGAAGACTATGGAATTGCCTTAGCTAAAGCACATGGTGCAGGCTTAACATTGGAAGAATTTGATAAACAAGTAGCATCTGTTGATAGAATCTCAGATGAGGAAAGACAAGCTATGATTCAAAAAGGTGAATATTTACCATCTTATATGTGGAATGTGAATGGATGGTTATGTGACAAATTAGGATTAACAGTAAAATCACAAACACAAAAAACAGTGCCACAAACTCATACAGAGGATATCTATTCTACTACATTAGGTATGACTGTAAAAGCAGGAGATGCAACAGGAATGAGTGCTGTTGTTACAACTCAAACAGAAGAGGGAATTGTTATTGAAAGTGAATGTATCGGAAAAGTATATTCAAAAGATGATTTTGACAAAAATGAATGGACTGTTATAGGAGAACCAGAAACAACACTAGTTATTAATAAACCATCAACAGTAGAACTTACATGTGCAAGTGTTGTAAATAGAATACCAGATGTTATAAATTCAAAATCTGGATATGTTCCAACAGAGGAAATGGGAGATCTATATTATAGAGTAAAACCTTTAAATGAATATGTAAGATAATATGAGTAGATAAGTAAAACATATAAAGCTGTTGTACCAAATTAAAAATTTGGCAACAGCTTATTTTCTATAAATATAATGAAATATTAATAAAACTTGCTTTTTTAGTGTATATATGTTAAAATAAAATAGGAGTGTTAAAACAATAGAAGAGGAGTATGCGAAATGGGACTATTAAGAGATTTTTGGGAAGCAGATGAAAAAATAGAAAATGATGAGAAAATATTAGGAGAATATGGAACAATTTTTGAACCTTCAAAATATGTAAAGGAATTAGAAGGTTTGTTTAATTATCCCAAAAAACACAGAGTATTTAATCGAGAGAAGAATAAAATTGATAAAACTAAGATAAATATTGAAAGAAAAAACAAAGAACGTCAAATTCAATCTAATAATTTTAAAAATAGAGATCAAGAAAGTTTAGGGAACAATGAAATAGAAAAATAAATTAAAATGTAATAGATACAAGAAATTTTTAATTTCTTGTATTTTTATCTTGACAAATGGAAAAACTACAAGTATAATAGATATCGTCGATTGATATGGCGAAGTAGCTCAGTTGGCTAGAGCATTCGGTTCATACCCGAAGGGTCATGTGTTCGAATCACATCTTCGCTACCAATTTTTAAAACTCATAATCACTATCAGTTTAGGTGGTTATGAGTTTTTTATGCTTATTTTCTGTCAAAATCTAAAAATAACTCATAAAAAAATTAAAAGAAATCTTTATAAATTAAAAATATAGATTCATATAATAAAATATAAAAAAATAAAAACTAATGATAAAATTTTCTTGAGCAAAAGAGGTGATAAAATGATTGATAAAATCTGTACCTTTTTAACCAATAGAATAAGAAAAGAAATGCCGGAAATAGATGATGAAAAAGCAGAAGTTATTAATTATGGATTGCAAAATATAGTAGGAGAAATACCAAAAATTTTTATAATGCTCATTATAGCATATATTTTAGGAATCTTTAAATGGTCGTTATTTACATTTGTGGCACTATTTCCATATAAAGGGGCGTCAGGAGGAGTACATTTAAAAACACATTTTGGATGTATTGCATTTACAACGATATTTTATTGTTTAATTCCTTTTATTGCACAATATATTTTTTTATCAGAAATAATAAAGAGTGTAGTGATTGCTTCTGTATGGATATTTGGAATGATAATGATAAAACTTTATGCGCCAGCAGATACAGAAAATGTGCCTATATTAAATAAAAAAGATAGAAGAAAAAAGCAAATTGTATCATATATAACATTTACACTTGGTTTATTTGCTGCATTAGTTATAAAAGATAAGGTGACTTCCAATATATTAATACTAGCTAATTTATTTCAAACTATAACAATAACTAAATTAGTTTATAAATTAACCAATAATAAATATGGATATGAAGTATATGGAGAGGCTTCGACTGAATCAGTTTAATATAAAATATATACCGGTAATATTTTGTATTATATAAATTTACCAAGGAGGGGATTTTAATGTTAAAATTCTTAGCAAAAGTAGCAGAAAAATATGCAAAAGCCACTAATACAGCTTGTGTTATAATTACAATATTTCATCAACCAAAAATGCCAGCATCTATGATAAAAAAAGACTAACAAGTTATTGGTAAAAATAGTTTGAATTATATATTTTTACCAATATTATAACTTGAAAGTTATATACATACAATCCTAAAAAAGAAAGTAATTTATATTTATATAAACTACTTTCTTTCTATTTTAATAATAAATTTCTAATTGTTGAGAAAAGAATTTATCGCTTTTAGAGGTAAATAAATTAATATTATTATTTTTCTTTACTAATTTACGTACTTCCCATAAACCAAGACCAGTATGATTTTCTTTTCCAGAAATACCTTTTTCAAAAATCTTTTCTGTATCAATATCTTTGTTTTTGTATGTATTTTCTATAATAATTAATTGTCTAGAATTTTTAGCATCATTTCTAAAATATAAATTTATAATCTTCTCTTTACATTCACTACTTGCTTCAATGGCATTATCTAATAAAATTCCTAAAATTCTTGCAAAGTCATATATTTTCATATTTAAAGTACTTAAATCTAATAAAAATGTAATATTAACTTTAATATCTTTGGAGTCAGCTTCATAATATTTTTTAGTTAATAGATTATAAATTCCGTCATTATTGATAATTTCAGGATTTAATATATATAAATTATTGACTCTTTGACAGTCATCTTCTAATTGTACATAATAATTTTTAAGTCCTTCCATATCATTTGTTTTTACATAACCACCAATAGTTGTAACAATATTATCAAAATCATGTTTAAATCCACGGACATTATCATGTAAAATACGTAAAGTATTATTATATTCTTTTGCACTTTGTAATTGTTTTGTTGTAAGTGTTAATTTAAAAGATCTAGTTATACTATAAATACTTATAATAAAATAAGATAGTAGAAATACAAAACTTAAAAAAGTTATGCTTATAGGTAAAATATCTACATAATATAGAGCAATAATGGACTGAGTTGATATGGCAATAATCCCTAATATTATGTTAGAACAAATTATATATGCTTTTTTATCAATATCATCTAAAAGTGATATTTTTATGTTTTTTAATTTTAAAATTAAAATAATTATAGATACTATTAGGTATATTATAATCATATAGGTAAATCTGTACAAAAAGATTGAATTTACTTGTTGAGTGCTTATATTAAGAATCATTAGATAAGGATTTAGTATTAATGTTCCAATAAGATTAAATACTAAAGAAGAGATCATCACGGAGAGGATACTTTTAAAAAATGTAATACCTAAAATAGAATATGTTAAGATAATTAGTATTACATAATTTAAAAATAAATTATAAGGACTATCTAATAATGAAGTTACTAATAATCCAGATAATGACATTGTAATAATATACAATAATTTCTTTTTCTTATTAATAGATAGGTTTAGAAATGATGTAAATAGTGTCATTATTAAATAGTTCTCAACAAAACTAGCTGGAATCAATGATATATTAATAAGCAATTCATTTGGAGTGCTAATAGCCGTCCATATATTATTCAAAATTTCCATATTCTTTAAAAACCTCCATCAAATCTGATTTATATTTTGGTCCTATATTGCAAGTGCTACCATCCTTAAAAGTTATAGTACCAGAAACAGGTTCAACATCCTTTATTTGAGAAATATTTGCTATACAAGATTTGTGACATCTTTTATAGTGACTAGGTAATTTATCTTGAAATTTATTAAAAGAACTATAAATATCATAATCACGAGTTGCAGTATGGAAAACAAGTTTCATTCCATCTCTTTTAATATATAACACTTCAGATTCATCAATAATTGTGTTTTTATTATCAATCTTTAGATATTTTTTAGGTAAACCATGAATATCTTCAAATAATCTTTTAACAGTTTCTTCTAATCTATCATATGTTATAGGTTTAGCAAGATAATCAAATGTTTTAAACTTATAAGCTACCATTGCGTATTCTAAATGACCAGTTGTAAAAATAATATAAGAATCTTTATTTACTTTTCTAATTGCCTCAGCTAATTCTAGTCCAGTTTTATTGGACTTTAAATTAATGTCTAGCATAATTACATCGACTTTGTTATCACTAACAAAATCAAGCATATCTTTGGTGTTATCTGTTTTAAAAGAAACAGAAGCATCAAAGTTATTTTTAGTAAAAATACTTTCTAACATTTTTTCAAGTCTATCTAAAATATTTAAATTATCGTCGCATATAGCAAAGTTTAACATATTATTATCTCCTTATTAACATAGAATTCAATAGAAAAAAACAGAAAATAAGGTTTGACAAAAAAATACAAATTACCTTAATTTTCCAAAAACAATACCACTATAATCTAAAATTTTCAACTTGTCAATAGGAATTTACAAAATTATCCAAATGATAAAACAGATAATATCAATACTTTTAAAAGATGAAAATATGAATTCGGGTAAGAAACAAACTAAATTAAATAACATATCTTTCTTATTAATTAAATATAATGTAATAAAATAAAAAAACGAAAAGAAATTAGCAAGGCTGAGGAGGAAGATTAAAATGAGAAAAGTGAAAATAGGAATTATATTTTGCTTAATAATAGGAATAACTTTATTGTCATTAGTTTTAAAACAACAAAATGAAGAGGTTATTACTACTAATGCAGAAAGTATGAATACTAAAAAAATTGGTTGGGGGATAAAAAGAAATGATAAGCACGAACAGCCTGATGAAGAGAGAAAAAATAAAGAAATATTAGAAAAAAGTAATGGGATTTGCTTAGGCAATAAAGATAAGAAAGTTATCTATTTAACATTTGACGAAGGGTATGAAGCAGGATATACACCACAAATATTAGAGACTTTAAAAAATAACGATGTGAAAGCAGCTTTTTTTATAACAGCACATTATATGAATACGCAAAGTGATTTAGTAAAACAGATGATAGAGGAAGGACATATTGTAGGAAATCATACACCTAAATTCTTAATGTCCGGGATTTATAAATGATAAAAATTTAGAGTAAAAGTCTATTTATAATGATATTAAAAAATAATGGCAGTTTAAGTGGAGCATTAATGACAAATGGTACTTTATCGAAAGTATCAAAGAATAAAAACTTGAAAAAGTTTAACTTATATGATATTATAACAAAAAATTTAGATAGGAAATATAAGAATGATTATGAAAAAAATTGATTCTCAAAGTTTTAAAAAATTAATTAAGGATGCAGGTGTAGCATTTATGGGAATTCCAACTAAAGAATCCCTGAATTATATGCCATATGGAGAATTAATACGTAGTTCTTTATATACTAAAGCTATGGATTTATTAAATATGGGAGGATACCAAAGAGTGACATTATCAGATTTAGTAGATCCAAATTCATTAACAGAAATAGATAAGGTTTCAAAAGTATCTGGTGGATATATGAAAATAGAAAATAAAAACCTAATGGTTGCAGCTGGTCATGAGGTTAATGCTTATATTTATATAAGGGAACTACTAAAACATTATTATCATAATGTCGATTTGCCGGTTAAAATATACAATTGGGGTCCGGTATATAGAACTAATAAAAATACTAAATTTCCATTTAATTTAGGAGAACGAAAATCTTTTTTAGAATGCTATGCTGTATTTAAAACTATGGAAGAGGCAGAGCAAGAATTGGAGTTTGCAACAAATTGGAATAGAAGAATTATAAAAGATATTTTACATATTCCAAGTGTTGAAGTCATAAGACCTGTAAGTACAAATAAAAAAATATCAAAAAGGACTATATGTATCGACTCTATTACGCCACTTGACCAAACGATTATAACTGGTATGACATACTTTCACAATGATATATTTACTAAAGCTGTAAATGTTAAATATAAAGATCAACTTGATAATAGAAATAAACCAACATATTCTGTACATTTTGGTTTGAGTGAAAATATATTATTCTCATATCTTTTAAACTCTTGCGATGGAAACAATTTAAGGTTATATAGTTTTATTGCTCCTATACAAGTAAGTATACTTAATGCTTTAAATGATGAAAAAAATGATAATATTATAAATAATCTTATTGAGTGTTTGAAAGATAATAACATAACTTATGATACAAAAAAAATAATTAGAAAAAAGATAACTTCAAAGACAACTGAAAATTTAAGGAAAGGTATTCCAGTAACCATAATTTTAAAAAAGGAAAAGAATGAAATAGAAATATATGCTTTTCATAATGGTATTCAGGAATTGATAACTACTACAAATAGTGATATTAATTTTGATAATATTGTAAATAATATTAAAATGATTTTAGATAAAAATGATAAGCAAATTATATACGATATGCATTTAAGAGAAAAAGAGAGTATCGTACAATGTGATGATATAAGTGATTTAGATGAAATTGTAAAGAATGGTAAAGTTGCAAAAATACATTTAAATAACACTGATGAAAGTGTGCATAAAGTGGAGTCGTATTTGACAGGTGGAGAAGTATTAGGTTTTGGACTTGAGAAGGAGCAGGGACAAGACATAGTTACACTTGAAAAAGTTGACACAATAGCATTTGTCTCTAGAAGGTCTTAGGGAGTAGTGATGTTTATATGGATATACAAAAATATAAAATAAGAGGGATTGTTTTTGAAATAGTTTTGCATTCAGATAAATATAAAATATCTGATTTATTTAATGAACCTCAACCATATAATTTATATATTAATTATCATATAGTAAAATGCAAAAAAGATGATACAACGAATGAAAAAATAATAATAAATGATAATGATAATACTAGTGTTAAAATTGAAGATGGAAACTTTATTATTAATGCAAATGTTTCAAAGCTTGTTCAAAAAAATTATAATCACCAATTCTCATTATTTGGTAATAAGGGAATTGTACAGAAATATATATTATATATTTTAGAAACAAAATATAATAGTATTATATTTCATGGATGTGCACTTAAGAATAAACGAGATGAAATCATAATTGGCCTAGGTGGAAGCGGAAGTGGAAAAAGTGTTTTAATTAATTTGGCATTGCAAAAAGGCTGGGAATTAATTTCTACAGAACAAACTATAATAAATAATGACATGTATATATATAAGGGTAATATATTTGATAATGTTTCACCTCTTTCTGAGGAGTCAGTGAGAGAAAACTTGCCTAAAGCTATTATATTTCCAGAAAAAAGACTAATAGAGCCAATAGGACAAAAAATATTTGTTGATATGAGTTCATATCAAATGAAAAATGATAAAATTAAAATGGACTTAAATAAATTAACAATCATTAATGTTGATTTTAAAGGTAAAAATGAAAAGATAGTTAATATTAAAGACAAAGATTATTTACTAAGACTTCTTCAAATATCTGCTTCAGATAAGATATCTTTTCCAGCAATAATAGAAAATAGTTTTATAGAGTTTCCATATATAGGCAATGCAAAATTAAAAAATGATATTATAAATAATTTAATAAAAAGTAATGCAAAGAAAATAATATTATCCAATGGTTTTACAGGATTTAATTTATTTTTGGAAAAGTAAGGGGAGTAAATGTGATTAAAAAACTAATATCTAACATTAAGCAAAATGCAACTATTTATTATGCAATGAGTATTGCAGCAACCTGGGCAAATGCAGGTAGTTTATTAAATGGTATTTCAACAGCCCAAAATGATGGTATAATTCCATTTATATTGTGGGCAATTGGCAATACACTGGCTTGTATTGTATTTGGATTATTTGCATCTAGAATTCCAAAACTTACAGATGTATTTTATTCAAAGACTATGCAAATAATTATGGGTATTATGTGTCCTTTTCAATGTTGGATAAGCTTAAATGGAATACAATCTGTTTTTGCATCAACACCAATAGGAGATATAGGAGGCATAGTTATTGCACTTATCTTTGCAATCTTTTTTATAGTATTATTATATAAATATGGAATGTTATCAAATGTACTGAGTGATCATTTAAGTTGGATAGCTGTCTATGTAATACTTTTTGCATTAACTATATTTGTATTAATAAGTTCAAATGGAAATTATGTAACTCTTTCGATGGGATTAGATAAAATAGGAATAGGAATAAAAAATTGTATTTTATTAATTCCAGGAGCATTTTTGTATCCATATTATTTTGAGTTGCTTAAATATAATAATAAAAATTCAGATGATGTCAAAAAAATAAATGTAGAAAAATCATTTATATTAGGAGGATTAGCTTTTGGAATATACCTTATTTTTGTGTTTTTGATGGCGTTGGCTAAATTTGGAGTGATTGCAAATATTATAAAAGCAATATTAGTTACACTAATTGTAATATCATCATTATCATCATTTTTATATTCAATATTTATAACTTTTGGAAAAAAGCTAGGAACAGTAATAAATATAATAACAGTTA
>CALYAH010000144.1 GCA_944393455.1 uncultured Clostridia bacterium | reverse complement strand
GCAGAAAAACTCCAAACGGAGAATTCAAAGATATAGCTCATCCAATCAATGCTGAAACTAGAGAGAAAATTCAAAAAGCTATATTAGAAGCTTATGAAGCTCCAGAAACAGAAGAATCAGCAGAATAGTGATAAATAAAAAAGTACTCTTAAGGAGTGCTTTTTTTGTTGTATTTAGTAAAAAAGCTTGAAAAAATGGGAAAAACACGATAAAATAAATAATAGTTTAATACAAGAAAAGTTAGGAGATAAAGATGTATTTAATTGTAGGATTAGGAAATCCAGAAGAAGATTATAGTAATACAAGACATAATATGGGATTTGATACAGTAAATAAATTAGCAAAACAGTATCAAATAGATGTAAATAAAAAGAAATTTAAAGGCTTATATGGTACTGGAATTATAGAAAATGAGAAAGTCATTATATTAAAACCTCAAACTTTCATGAATTTAAGTGGGGAAAGTATTAGAGAGGCCGTTGACTATTATAAAATAGAAAATGATAAGATAATAATTATTTATGATGACATTGACATTGAACCAGGAATTATCAAACTAAGAAAAACAGGAGGCCCAGGAACTCATAATGGGATGAGATCTGTTGATCAAAATTTAAATAGTAGAAATTATCCTAGAATAAGAGTAGGTATTGGAAAACCAGAACATAAGGATGATTTAGTTAATTATGTAATAGGAGCAATAAGTGCAGAAGACAAAAAGATATTAGACGAAGCTACAACAAGAGCAAAAGAAGCTGTTATAGAAATTATTAAAAGTGGAATTGACAACGCCATGAATAAATTTAATTAAAAATAAAGGAAGGTTGAAATGACAGAATTACTAATACAAAGAAATGAAGAAAATAGACAAATTTATTTAATTGAAAATGGAAAACTAATAGAATATTATGAAGAAGATGGAGATACCAACAGAAGAGAAGGAAACATATATATTGGAGTAGTGAAGGATATTATTAAAGGAATGCAATCAGCATTTGTAGATATAGGAACAGAGAAAAATAGTTTTATTCATTTAAAAGATATATTACCTAAAATAGATGAAACTAAACAACAACATAATGAAAAAATTGATATTTATGATGTAATAAAGCCAAAACAAAAAATATTAGTACAAGTAAAAAAAGATAGTAATGAAAAAAAGGGTGCAAGAGTTTCAACACACATCAATTTACCAAGTAAATATATTGTTTTAATGCCTAATACAGATATAATTACAATTTCACAAAAAATTCAAGATAAAAATGAGCAAAAAAGGTTAATTGAACTAGTAAAAAATAATTTAGAAGAAGGAAATGGAGCAATTATAAGAACTTCAGCACAAGGAAAAGAAAAAGAAATAATAGAAGATATAAAAAATATTGAAAAAAAATGGAATAGAATTATCCAGACAAGCATTGAACCTGAATTAAATAAAGCTGAGCTTTTATACAAAAGTGAAGATATTGTAGAAAAAATGTTAATAGACTTAGCAGATAAAGAAATTGAAAGAATTTTAGTAAACGATAAAAGTGAATATAAAAATATAAAAAAAATAATTGAACAAAATAAAGAACACCAAAAAGTAAAAATAGAGATGGAAACACAAGAAAATATGAGTCGCATTTATGAATTAGATAAACAAGTAGAAAAATCTCAAAATAGAAAGGTATGGCTAAAATGTGGTGGCTTTATAACAATAGATAAAACAGAAGCTTTAACAGCTATTGATGTAAATACAGGAAAATACACGGGAAATAAGAGTTTAGAGCAAACCGTATTTAAAGTGAATCAAGAAGCAACTATAGAAATTGCTAAGCAACTAAGATTAAGAGATATCGGAGGAATTATTATTATTGATTATATTGATATGAAAAGACAAGAAGATAGAGAAGCAATAGAGAACCTATTAAAAGAGGAACTAAAAAAAGATAGAACAAAAACACAAGTAGAGGGATTTACAAAATTAGATTTGATGGAAATGACAAGAAAACATATTTGTAGTCATAAAGATGGAATGATAGAGAGAGGATAAAAAAATGAATGTAGGATTTGTACACTTGGGATGTAGTAAAAATTTAATTGATACAGAATTAACAATTGGAAAATTTAAAAATAATCATTTTAAAATAGTAAATGATGAAGAAAAAGCAGATATTATTGTGATTAACACATGTGGCTTTATAGACTCAGCAAAAGAAGAAGCAATTAATACAATTTTAGAAATGGCTAAGTATAAAGAAAAAAGATGTCGCTATCTAATTGTTATGGGATGTCTTGTACAAAGGTACTACGAAGATTTGATAAAATTACTTCCAGAAGTAGACTTATTTATAAAAATTGATGAGTATGATTATTTATGGGACAAGATAGAAGATTTATTAAAAAGAAACATTGTGCAAAAATCAAAAATAAAAACAAGTAAAAAAATAACAGAAATTCCACCAATGCCAATGTTTAAACAAGAAGAATTTTTAGATAGAATAATTACAACAGGAAAAAATTATGCTTATCTAAAAATTGGAGAAGGATGTAGCAATAAATGTACATATTGTGCTATTCCATATATTAGAGGACCTTTTGTAAGTAGGAAAGAAGAAGATATTCTAGAAGAAGCAAAAGAGCTTGCAAAACAAGGAATTAAAGAACTAATTATTATTGCACAAGACACAACAAAATATGGAATAGACATATATGGAGAAAGCAAATTAGCAGACTTGCTAGAAAAATTAACTAAAATAGAAGGTATTAAATGGATTCGCTTTTTATATACATATCCAGAGGGAATTACAGATGAACTGATTGATGTCGTATCAAAGAACAAAAAAATATCCAACTATTTCGATATTCCAATCCAACATATTTCAGATAATATATTAAAAAGGATGAATAGAAAAACAAGTAAGAAAGATATAATAAAATTAATTGAAAAAATCAGAAATAAAATACCAGATGTTACATTAAGGACAAGTTTAATAGTAGGATTTCCAGGAGAGACCAAGGACGAATTTGAAGAATTATTAGAATTTGTAAAAACAGCAAAATTTGACAAATTAGGAGTATTTAAATACTCTAAAGAAGAAGGAACACCAGCAGAAAAGCTACCAAATCAAATTCATGGAAATACTAAAAAGTCAAGATATAATAAAATTATGAGTGCACAACAAAAAATTTCAAGAGAAAGACTTAAAAAGAAAGTAGGTAAAACATATGAAGTTTTAATTGAAGATATATCATTTGACAGGAAATATTATATTGGAAGAACAATGCAAGATGTCCCAGAAATTGATGGGCTTGTCTATATTAAAAATGAAGACACTGGAAAAGAGGCCGAAATAATTAATCAATTTAAAAAATGTCAAATAACAGAAGTTAGCAACTACGATTTAATAGGAAAGATTAGTTGATAGGAGGAAAAAGATGGATAGAGACTTTGATATGGAAAAAGCAATAGACAAAATGAGAAGTATAAGAGAAAAAAGAGAACTAGAAATGTTAAATGCAGAGTTAGAAAAAGCGGATTCGAATCCAGATACAGAAAAACGAACATCAAATAATAAAGTATTAAATGTAAAATACTTAGGTGTCGTAGAAATTGATGGAAAAGAAAAAGGAATTTATTTAGTTTTAGAACAAAAAGAAAATGAAGATGGAACATTGGCAGAAATTGAGAGATATTATACTGAAGATGAGGAATGTATAGGGGGGAATAATAATTCTGATCAATATGAATATCTAATACTAAACGAAAAATATGCTAATGAAAAAGAATTGGCTAAAAAATTACAAGATTTAGACAAAGAAGGAATTTTAGATTTAAATAGCTTAGAACAAGAAAGATTAGAAGAAATAGCAAGAGCATTAGGAGTGGATGTTGAAGAAATAGAATCAATAGACGAAATTGATGTTAATATTAAAGAAAAAGGGCAAAAAAGTACAAACAAAGATAGTAAAGAAAATGAAGATGAAAGAGTAGAAATATCTGAAGAAGGAGTAAAGGGACTAGATATAAAAGAAGAAACAGAAGCTAATACATATTTAAAAGGTGAAACATTAGACAAAAAATTAGGCTTAGCTGAAAAAGGAATAACAGGTGTAAAGAAAATTGCTAGAGTATCAACATCAAATTTGAAAAACGTAACAGGAGAGAAAACAACTAACAATGAAGATAGTTTTGTCGCAATCAAATCAGATAATACAGCAGTAGTATTAGGAGAAGATATATTAAAAAAAGATACAAGGAGAGGAAATAACCCTAGAGGAGAAAGTCTTACTATAAATAATGATGGTAATGTAAGTAGAGAAGCTATAACTTCAAGTTATCTAATTGTAAACGGGAATGGACAAGAATATTTACAATGTGGATATGACGAATCATCTGGAAAAGAAATTAAATATACATTAAGAAGTAATACAACAGGAGAAGATGTGGCAACAGAATTAGAAACACAAAGAACATATGATGATGATAGCTATGTAAGAGGGTTTTTAAATGATAGAAATGAAGGAATATATGAACCAGATAAAATTATGGAAAGAGATAAAGAACATGGAGAATGTGATGAAAAAGATGTTACTGTAATAGACAATGATAAAGATAATGATTCACACGAGCATTTTGAAGTAAACGAAGAATACATTAGAGTAAAAGCAAAAGATATAATAGATGGAAATGAAGATATTAAAGAAGTATTTACAGAAAGAGAAGTAGAGAATTTGTTAAAAAGAAGAATAGAAGAACAAAAAGAACAAAAAACAGTAGAAGAAATTATAGAAAATACTAAGCAAGAATTAGAACAGGAAACACAACATTTTAGAAGCAGAGGATTTTAATCCTCTGCTCCTTTTAATGAGATAGGCTCAACATGAACCACAGTTTTATAAATTTTTTCTAAACCATTAACGGTATTTTCTAAATCATCAGCTAATTGATGACTTTTAAAAGTAGACATATTTCCATCTACACTAATAGTAATAAAGACTAAATATCTATCACCGACAGGGGTAGAGACAATATCACTTACTTTTTTGATTTCTGAATAGCTATGTGCAATATCTAAAATAAGAGCTTTTGTTTTATCATCAACACTAATATCCATTAAAACATTGTAACTCTCAATAAAAATAGTAACCCCTGTGTAACAAATCCAAATTGAAATACCAATACCTACAACACTATCAAACCAGTAAATGCCAGTTAAAGTAAGAAGAGCTGAAATTAAAGTAAAAGTAGTTACTATACAATCATTTCTATGATCTTTCATATTAGCTTCTAATAAAATACTGTTATATTTCTTATAAGCTCTATAAGTATATAGATATAGGCATAATTTAGTAATAATTGTTGCAATACAGACAATTACTAAGAACCACGAAAATTGAAGTTCACTGCCTGTAAATAATGTTATGATAGAATCAAATAATAGTTTAGAAGAAACTAAAATCATTGCAATGCTAATAAACATAGAGAAAATATATTCAGCTTTTCCATGTCCTAAATTGTGATTTTCATCGTTAGGAACACTTGCGATTCTGTTGCCAATAAAAGTCATAAGAGAAGCAAAAATATCCCCAGCACTATTTATACTGTCAGCAATCATAGCTTGACTTTTACTTATAAAACCAACAGAGGCTTTTAAAATTAATAAAAATATATTTCCGATTATTCCAGCAATACCAGCTCTTTTGGTAATTGCAAATTTTTCTTCCATATATATCCACTCCTTATATGCTTTATGTATTATAGCATAAAGATTAAAAATAATAAATAGTAAAAGAATTTTAAGTTTCTTGTAAAAATTTGCATATAAATGTCAAATATGTTATAATCAACTAGTACGAAAGTGAAAACTTTGAAGAGGTGTAAAAATGGGAATATTTACAGTAATATATATATTAATATTTATGATATTTGCCTTAGTAGCATATGCTGTACTACAAATAAAATTATTTGGAATGAGAGTAAAAGACTTTTGGTCTTTTATAGAGGCTAACCAAATGTTAGATAGATTATATAGATTTGCTAAGCAATACGAAAATATGTCGCCACAAGAACAAGTTATTTATCTATCAGAAGCGGAGAAAATATTTAGAGCATTTGATAATGTCCCAAATGAATTATGGGAAGAGGAATATGACAAATATAAAGAAGTTTTAAAAAAATATAAAGATATTAAAATGTTAAGATGGGCATCTACATCAGAAAATAAGTAAAAGTGGATTACAAAAATCCACTTTTTATATTTTTATAATAATTAAACTTAAAAACAAATAAGCATAACGAAAAGCTTTTTTCATAAATAAACGAGATTGTAGAACTTCAAATGATTCGGACATAGCACAATATTTATCTACAAAAGTTAAAATAAGTCCTTCAAAAGATTTTGGTAATTCTATAGTTACAGGCCACATATGTTTTATAATCATATCTTTTTCTTTTTCATTTAAATCGAATAATTTGCAAGCATTTTCACAAGCTGTTTTGCCATGAGTAAAAGCATGTAGGCCTTTTCTTCCGTCTTGTCTTTTTCTCCAATCATATAAAAATAAATCATGTAGCATAGCAGCCCTAGTAGCAGAATGATAATCTAAATGATATTTCTTACATATCATATAGCAGTAATAAGCAACAGTATAGCAATGTTCAAAACAAGAGGTTTCATAATGTTGCCTAAAATTTTTCATTTGTTTAACAGTTTCGTTTGTTATTAATGGATAAATAATATCTTGGAATTCTTTATCTTTTTTCATTAAATCCTTTATATATTGTTTCATAAATAACCTCTTTAAATCTTATGTACTTCTTTTTAATTATAACATAGCTAAAAGATAGATTGCAAATTTTACAATAAAATTAAGAAATTTTTAATAACTACAATTTTATTTAATATTTACTATATATTAATTCTGAATTAATTTTTCTAAAATTTGAACTGCATTTGTAGCGGCACCTTTTCTTAAGTTATCAGCAACAACCCATAAATTAAGTCCATAAGGAATACTATAATCTCTTCTTATTCGTCCTACAAATACTTCATCATTTCCATTAACTTTAGAAGCAATTGGATATTGATTTTTTTCAATATTATCAGCTACTAAAATACCAGGATAATTTTGTAATAAGATTTTAATATCATATAAATCAAAATCATTTTCCAATTCAACATTAATAGATTCACTATGACAATTAGTAACAGGAACACGAACAGCAGTGGCTGTAATAGGTAAATCTGGTTTGTTTAAAATTTTTCTAGTTTCGTCTATCATTTTATGTTCTT
>CALYAH010000143.1 GCA_944393455.1 uncultured Clostridia bacterium | reverse complement strand
ATTTATTTGTTACTTGCATTTCTATATCTATTATTGTATCTTCGTTTATTTGTGCTTTTATATCTAATATCGATAATTTTTCATCTAGGGCATCTTTGGGTAATTCTGGATTTTTTACTTCTACTTTCTGTATTTCTATTTCTAATATTGCCTCTAATAAATCCTTTAATTCTCCATTATTTTCATCTTTTGCAAATACTTTTTTAAATATGTAATCATTTGTTAATTTATATTTTGTTTTTTCAGTTTGCATATATTTTATCATCTCCTATTTTAACAAATTTGTATTATTTATTCAATACTATTTTTGCTTTTGTTTGGTATTTTTTAATTTTTAATCCTGGATTTTAGGCACAATTAATAAATTTCTGATTAAATAAAATTTTGAACGAAATACTGATTTTCTAAAATATTTTCTGAAAAAAATTTTTTAATCTTTGATGATTTTAATTTAATAATTGTTTTAGATTTAAATCTAATTGATTTTTAACTTTCTTTGATTTAAATAGCTATTGTTTATATTTTACATTATTTTTTATTTTTATACAATACTTTTTTCTTTTTTTGTATAACTTTTCATCGCAAAATTCGACATTTTAAACTGATTTACTATCAAAATAACTACTAATCTCTTCCAATTGTTCAAAGTCTTTTTGTCTTAGAACATCAAAAACTATAATTGAAACTGAAT
Source organism: uncultured Clostridia bacterium (assembly GCA_944393455.1). Classification (GTDB taxonomy): domain Bacteria; phylum Bacillota; class Clostridia; order TANB77; family CAG-508; genus CAG-269. Next base: position 7,416 of record CALYAH010000143.1, on the reverse strand, counting down.
TAGATAAGTTCAAAGATCTTAAAGTTGGTCTCATTGGTATTCTAATTGTCTTATCAATATATTTTTGCAAAATATCCTCTGGTAAGCCTTTTGTTTCCTTTCCAAACAAAAGAAAGACTTCATCCATGGTACTATAGTTCGGTTCAGAATACACGTGTTTTCCTTTTGTTGTTGCAAAAAACATATTGTGCTCTTCCGGCTTATATTTCTCTAAAAATTTTTCAAAAGATTCATGTTCTTCAATTTCAACTTTATCCCAGTAGTCTAATCCTGCACGTCTTACTGCTTTTTCAGAAATATCAAAACCTAAAGGATGTACCAAATGTAGCTTTGCACCTGTTGCGGCACAAGTTCTTGCTATATTTCCGTGTATTTTGAGGTATTTCTGGTTCAACCATTACAACATTTAATTTCATTTTATTTTCCTTTCTGAGACATTTTAGCTCTGTCCCTTTTGTCTCACATATTCGTATAAAATAATTCCAGTAGCAACAGATGCATTTAGGCTTTCTGTTTTACCGAAGCATTGGTATTTTTACTTTTTCATCTGCCATTTCTTGTATATGTTGTTCTACACCATTGGCTTCATTTCCTATAATAATAACTTTTTTCTTATAATTTATATCATAAATACTATTTTCTGTTTGAAGAGAAGATACTACAATTTTAAATTTGTGCTTCTTTATTTCTTTTAGCGTTTTTGCTAAATCTTCGCATTCTATAATTCTAACTCTAAAAATTGCTCCCATAGTAGAACGAACTACTTTTGGATTATAACTGTCTGCTGTTCCTTTTGATACCAATATTTGTGTAAGACCTATACTATCTACTGTTCTTAAAATTGTTCCTAAGTTTCCTGGGTCTTGTATATCGTCTAATGCTACTATGATGTCTTGACTATAATCAATTTCCTTATCGATATTGTTTTTTTCTACAACTGCTAATACTCCTTGTGGTGTTTGTACGTCTGATAAATATTTGAATATTTTATTAGTTACATATAAACACTCATGTTTTGCAATTTCATACATCATCTCTTTTGATATGTTTTCTGTCTTTTCACAATCATCACACAAAATAATTTGTTTAATATTTGCCTTTTCTTCAATTGCTTCTTTTACTAATTTAATTCCTTCGATTACATATTCATTGCTTATATCACGTTCTTTTTTATCTTTCAATTTTCTTATATGCTTTATTATCTCATTTTCTTTACTTGATATAATTTGCATTCTTCTCTCTCCTGACTTTTATTATATTTCATCTGTTTTATTTTCTGATAAATATTTGACAAATTCTGTCACGTCGTTTAAAATTTGTCTTTCATTATTAGAACCAATTTCTAATGTTATCATTGGCTTAATTCCAGCTGAAAATTTAATTTTAGTACCATATCTTCTTACTAATTCTGCTACATCTATTTCATTTTTTTCTTTTCCTTGATTTGGCTGAAATGCAAACACAACTGCTGTTTTTCTACTTGTAATCTTTTCGATGTATGATTTTTTACTTAGATATTTAATTCTTGCTATATCTATTAAATTTTCTAATTCTGCTGGCATATTTCCAAATCTATCTATGATTTCATCTATAATATTTTGAATATCTTCTTCTGTTTTGCATAATGCAATATTTTGATATACTTCAATTTTCTGATTAGAATCACTAATATATTCGTCTGGAATATAGCTTGTAACATTTAAATCTATTTGCATTTCTGTTTCTGGTCTTGTTTCAATTCCTTTCATTTCTTTTACAACTTCATCTAATAAATTACAGTAAGTATCATATCCTACTTGCTCTAGGTGTCCTGACTGTATTTCTCCGAAGTAAACTTCCGGCTCCACGGATTTCTAAGTCTCTCATTGCTATTTTAAATCCTGATCCAAATTCAGTAAATTCTTTCATAGCTTTTAACCTTTTATCTGCTACTTCAGATAACAATTTATCCTTTTTATAAGTAATATACGCATATGCTTGTCTATCTGCTCTTCCTACTCTTCCACGAATTTGATATAATCCGAGCTAATCCCATTCTATCAGCATTTTCTACAATTATTGTATTAGCATTTGGAATATCAATTCCTGATTCTAAAATTGTTGTACATACTAATACATTCGACTCTCTATCTATAAATCCTTGCATAATTTCTTCTATTCTTTTTCCAGTCATTTGCCCGTGTGCATAAACAACATTTGCCTCTGGTACTAAATCAGCTATTTGTCTTGCTTTCCTCTCAATACCTTCTACATTATTAAACAAGTAAAAAACTTGTCCGTCTCTTTCTAATTCTTTTGTGATAGCCTCTCTTACAACTTCCTCATCATATTCTAGCACATATGTCTGAACTGGTCTTCTATTATGAGGTGGTTCATAAATAACTGACATATCACGAATTCCTACAATTGACATATGCATTGTTCTTGGAATTGGTGTTGCTGTCATAGTTAACACATCTACATTTGTTTTAAATTGCTTTATTTTTTCTTTATCTTTTACTCCAAAACGATGCTCTTCATCAATAATTAATAATCCTAAATCCTTAAATTCCACGTCTTTACTTAGAAGCCTATGTGTTCCTACTACAATATCAACTTCTCCTAATTTTATTTTTTTTACAACCTCATCTTGATATTTTTTACTTTTAAATCGATTTAGAATTTCGACTTTAATTGGATAATCTTTCATCCTGTCTTTAAATTCTTGATATTGCTGACTAGCTAAAACAGTAGTAGGCACTAAATAAGCTACCTGTTTTCCATCCATTACTGCCTTAAAGGCTGCACGAATAGCTACCTCTGTTTTGCCATATCCAACATCACCACAAAGCAATCTATCCATTGGTTTTGAACTTTCCATGTCTTTTTTTTTTTCTTTTATACATCTTAGCTGATCTTCTGTTTCTTGATAAGGAAATTTCCCCTCAAATTCACTTTGCCATGGAGTATCTTTGCTAAAACTAAATCCTTGTGCCTTATCTCTTCTAGCATATAATTCAATTAGGTCTCTTGCTACTTCTCTTAAATTCTTCTTTACTTTTGCTTTTGTGTTTTCCCATTCTTTGCTTCCTAGTCGATTAATTTTAGGTTGTATTTTATCTCCACCAATATATTTTCTAATAGAATCTAAATCACTGGTTGGTATGTATAAAATGTCGTCATTTTTATATTTTATTTTAATATAGTCTTTTATTGTTCCATCTGCTTTTATAGTATTTACTCCTATATAAATACCTATCCCATATTTTTTGTGTACTACATAATCTCCTATCTTTAAATCAGCAAATACAACTTTTTCTCCTTCACTAAAAGCTACATTTCTTACTCTTCTTTTTCTTTTTTCTCCACTAATTAACTCATCTGCTTGAATTACAATTTGTTTTAAATCATAGTTTTCAAATCCAGAAGATAACTTTCCTATCGAAATAGTTATAATGCTTTCATTTGACTTAACAATAATTGTTTGATTTAGTTTTTCTTCTATCTTACAAATTATTTCTTTTTCTTCTAATAATGTTTTTAGCTTTTTAGCTTTTTCTTTAGTTTCTAATAAAATATAAATTTTCTTTTTTTCCTGAATAGCTTTTTTTAACTCTTCAAATAATCCTTCTATTTCACTTTTATAATAATTTACTTCTCGATAATGAAATTTATATTTTTCCGCTTCTATTTTTGCTTCTGAATCTTGTTTTTCAATATAAATTAATTGTCTTTTATCTAGAATTTGCTCCAATGATTCAAAATTTAGCATATTTTTAATTGCTTCTGGGATAATTTTTCCTTTTTCTACCATGCTTCTTTCTAAATTATAATTGTCATTTTTTACATTTTTAGCTCTTTGTTTAATCTTACCAATTTCATCTAAAAATATGCAATAATTACTATTCAAATAATCTAATAATGTACTTTGACTTTCATAAAAACTATTAAAATATTTATCTATTTTACTAATATAATTTCCTGCTTTTATCTGTTCAATGTCTTCTTCTATTATTTCTTGATTATCAATATTTTTATTTTCTTCTTTTATCTTTTCACATATTGTTTCAATATTATTTTCTAAAATATATTCATGTGCAGGATATATTGTTATCATTTCTTTTACATTAATAGACCTTTGAGTTGAAATATTAAAATCACGAATAGAATCTACTTCATCTCCCCAAAATTCAATTCGTATTCCTGTTTTTTCATTCATAGATATGTCAACAATTCCACCTCTAATGCTAAATTGTCCTCTTCCTTCAATCAAATCACATCTTACATATCCAAGATTGACTAATTTTTGTTTTATTTCTTCTAAGGAATATATATCTCCAACTTTGAATTTTAACTCATTTTTATATAATGTTTTTTTATCTGGAAGTTTTTGCATTAATGCTTCTATTGTTGTTATTACTATTAAATTTCTTCTAGATTGTATTTCATTTAGTGCTTCAATTCTTTTATATGGTAAGTCTTTACTCTCTGCAATGTAATCATAAGTTACAATTTCTTTTTTTGGGAAAAATACTACTTTATCCGTAAAATATTTGACATCATCATATAATTTTTTTGCTTGTAGTTCATTATAAGTAAGAATACAAATTGGTTTTTTACTAAATTCATTAATAGCTGTTCCTATTTGTACTAACCCCACGTCAGTTAAGCCCGATATTGCTATCGGACTTTGTTTGTCTTCTATTTTATTTAGCAGTTCTACGAACTTGGCATTTTTTCCAAGCTCTCCTAAAATTGTATTCATTTATTTCTCCTAGCTTAAATGATTTTAACGCCTTATATTATACTATATTTTTTCAAAAAAATAAAGTATTTTATATGAATCCATATAAAACACTTTAGTAATTTAATTTATTTATTTTAATTTTCTCTTGCAAAATTATCATTCCTTATTCTTGTTCTTGCTCTTTTTTAGGTTCTTTTCCTAATCCTTTTATCATAACAGCACAGTAAATAATAAAGAAAATACCTGCTATAACATTTATAACGTTAAGAGTCATAATATAAAGTACTCCAATGATAATTCCTAAAATAAGTCCTGACTTTTTCTTATCTAAAGATAGAAGTATATATGCGATAATTACTACTATCATTCCTGTTGCAATAAATGCTATAGTTAATTTGTTTAATTGATTATATATTTGAGGTCTAAGTCCTATTGCATCAATAAGTGTTAATGCTTGTAATATTAGTAATATACCACCCCATATAACTACTACTGATTTGTATTTCTTCTCTTCCATATTTTTCTCCTTTCTTTTGTATATAAATTTTATATCAAATTGTGTCATTTTTGTCAATTATTTAGCACTATTTTTTACAAATTTCTACATTTTGTTACTGGTCAGACTTAAACATAAATGGGAAGTATTGGTGAATTATTTAATTGCGAATGTGAAAGGAGATATTTTAGAATTTGTTTTATGATTTCTTGAGGAATGTTCATATAAAATCAATAATTAATATATCTAAAACTACTACCTCGGCTGCCTTTCGTAACAAAAAACTTCTAAAACTTGCTAAATGGCACCTCCCAAAAGGATTCGGGCTCCTCCATTTAGCAAATTAAAGAAGTTTTAATGTTACTCCAGTTACATTCGGATTATTTTTATCTATATTAATTATTGATTTTACTCTGAAAGAGGCTCGAGAAATTATATTACAAATTCTTAATTATTGTATTGAACCGAACAATTAAATAATTCACCAATACTTCCCATTTATGTTTAAGGCTAACCAGTTACTACATTTTAACTACTAATTTATCAAACTTAGAATTAATATATTTTTCTAATTTTTCCATAAATTCGTTAGGGTTAATCTCTTTTTTAGCTACCATATCCAATCCTTTTTCCCAACTCGCTGTTAATTTCGGATTTAACATATCTGGCATTGAACGATAAACAATGTCATAAATTATTTCTCCTTTTTGAGTAGGAGTAATAATTTGTGTTTTAGTATTAATTTCAATATATTTTATTTTTTCTAATTTTTTTATAATTTCAGCTCTAGTTGCACTTGTTCCAATTCCAGCACCCTTAATCTGTTCTCTTAATTCCTCTTCTTCTATTAGCTTTCCTGCATTTTCCATAGCTAATATAATTGAACCAGAGTTGTATCTTGTTGGTGGTGATGTTTCTGCTTCTTTTAACTCAAAATTTTTAATTTCTATCTCTTGTCCCTTTTTCAATTTTTTTAGTATTTCTAAATCTGTCTGCTTGTCCTCATTCTTGTTGTCGTTTTCCACATTTTGTTCTTTATTTGTGGATTTTGGCTTTAATATTTCTAAAAATCCTAGTTTAACACATACTTTTCCACTACAATTAAATGTTTCTACAGTTTTATCCTCATTATTTTCAATTTCAACTGTTACTTGAATTTTGTTATATTCTGCTGGTGGATAAAAAATAGCTAAAAATCTCTTAACAATCACTTTATAAACTTGTTTATGTAGTTCTGGTAATCCATTATAGTTTTCATATCCTTGGCCAGTTGGAATAATAGCATAATGGTCTGTTATCTTGCTATCATTAACGTATTTCGTTTTTACCAAATTAGTAGAATATTTTTCTTCTACCATTTTTTTTATATATCCTTGTATTTCCTCTTCTTTACTCCCTCTTGTTATTCCCTTTAGATTTTTAGATATCTCTTTTGCAACTGCTGTTGAAAGTACTCTTGCATCTGTTCTTGGATATGTTACTAGTTTCTTTTCATATAAATTTTGTATAATTTCTAATGTTTCATCTGGTTTGATTTTGAATCTTTTTGTACATTGGTTTTGGATTTCCGCTAAATTAAATAGTAGTGGTGCATTTTCTTTTTGCTTTGATTTTTTTAAATTTGTAATAATGGCTTTTTTATCTTGCAATTCACTAATAAATTTTTTAGCCTCTTCTTCCTTTTTAAAACCTGATTCGTTATACAATTTTGGTGATTCAAACATTTTAGATTTTTCATTTACTTTCCATTCTGCTTTAAAGCTTGATGTTTCATCTCCAAATTCTCCGAATAACTTTATAATACTTTGTTTTTACAAAATTTCTAATTTCTCTTTCTCTTGATACAATCATTCCTAACACACAAGTCATGACCCTTCCAACGGAAATAGAAGCTCTTTCCTCATTAATTTGCGCTGCTAATGTTCTACCATATATTATAGATAATAATCTTGAAAAATTAATTCCAATTAAATAATCTTCTTTTGCTCTTAAATATGCACTATCTGATAAACTATCATATTCTGATAAGTCTTTCGCCTCTCTAATTCCTCTTAAAATTTCTTCTTCTGTTTGAGAATCAATCCATACTCTTTTCATTTTTGCTTTAGGATTTGGCTTTGCCATCATAAATACTAATCTTTGGATATATTCTCCTTCACGTCCAGAGTCACCTGCATTATATATTTCTTCTACA
>CALYAH010000142.1 GCA_944393455.1 uncultured Clostridia bacterium | reverse complement strand
TTGCTATCCATTGCTTCTTGAAATTCTTCTTCTACTAAATTCCCTCTCTTATTTTTCCCCATCGCTTCTACGCTTGATTTGTCTATTATTTCTTTTTCATTTGCTATTTCAGTTTGTGTTTTTGCTTCCTTTGAGTTTTTAATTATCCCATTTTCTCCTGTTAGTGTTCCTATTGTTATTCCTGCTAATATTATTAGAACTATTATTGTAATTACTAACGCCATTAATGTTATTCCTTCTTGCTTGTTTTTCAATTTTTTCTCCTCCTTTGTTTTTTTCGTTTAGTGACTAACTCTACGAAAATTTTTATAAAAAAATTATACCAATAAACTTTAGAAATATCAAGAAAAATAGAAAAATAAGTAAAAGCAAAAAAGTGAAAATTTAAACACAAGATATAGAATTAAAAAACATCGTAAAAGTTGATATATGAAAGATTTTACTCTTCTCCACTTTTCGTAGAGTTAGTCACTTTACGAAATTTTTTATCTTTTTTATTATATCTTTAATTCTATATTACAAAATTCGACAAAAAAATGAGACAGATTTGCTCTGTCCCAATTGTTTCATTTTGCGGTTAAACATACTCTACATCCTGCATTTCCATGGCCTCTACCATCATACATATCATAATAAAATAATCCTGCTGCATAAGTGTCGTTATTCATTCCAGAACGAGTATGAATTGGTCTATATGCATATGCAATTTGATTTCGATCTTGATTCCATGCGCTTGTTTCAAATAGTGCATCTCCCATTGTAGTATAGATATTATCTTCATAAACTTGATAATATTTTTTTTCTGGCAAATCTACACCATCTTTATATTCTGTTCCATTATATAAATATCCATTAAAGTTAGAATGATAGTTTGTATTATAACCTGTATGAATATTACCATTCTCATCTTTATAAAATGCCATCATATATTCCCATGAACCACCTGCCATATCATATATTCCATAAATATTTCCAGTTGTACTTGATAATACTCCTACATTTCCATTATATTTTTGTATATCTTTTACTGAACTCCAAGAATATGTTGAATAATATATTTTACCATCTCCAGTTTTAGTACTATCTTCATCTTTATTTAGTCCTCTCCCTACTCCTGTGTAATAATTACTACATTGATTCACACTTATTTCTTCACCATTTCTACCATATTTACTTTCTGCTAAATAAGCAACTGCTCCCCATTCACTATTTTTTATTAGATGGCTATCTAAGGCCATATTAAATTTTTCACCAATTGCCTGCGAATCAGTAAAGAATTTTGTAATATTTTCATTTCTTCTAGCCTGTTTATTTGGTAATATCATATTAGTTCCATTTGAACTAGTTGTTGTAGTCATCTCAAATTTTCCTACCCATATTCCTTTTGTTTTCTTTCCCCATCCTCCTTTATCTACATCTTTTTCAAATACGGGATGTGTTCTATAATTGTCTTCTACTGCTATACTTGTATCTTGCTTTTGATTTATATCACTAGGTACTTTACCTTGTGTATCCACAATTCCTCTTGCATCAGAATAACCAACTATTCTGGATACGTCATTTCTGTCTAACAAGTATGCTTGTTTATCTTCTTCTGAATTAAAATATACTATTTTATATGCATATCTTGGAATCCATACAAACATACTTCCCAGTTCATTTTCTTGTATAACCTGTCCTGCTTTAACACTCCCTGCTTTATATGTTCCATCACTAAGCATTACATTTGCCCATTTTTTCTCTTCTATATTATAATTATACCAATCTGGGTCAGATGTTGTTGTTACTACCCAATTTTCTCCATTATATTTTATTGGTATCATTGTTCCATCTATTTCAGGTGCATTTGCTTTTCCTACATTATAACTTGTACCAGTTAAAAAAACTACTTCCATTGTCCCCACTGTCATATTAAAGTTTTCTCCACCTAGTCCTGGTTGTTCTACTGGTTCTTTGACTATATATTCACCAACATTTCCACTACCATCTACTAAATAACTTCTTTTACTGCTTTTGAAGGTTACTACTATTCCTTCATCTACAGTATCTGAATAATGTTTATCTTCGCCTAATATCTTATTTAATGCATTATCCATTTTCTCTTTTGTTACTTCTCCATATTTATCTTCTTGTGTTGCATCTACCCATGCTACTTCTATAATTTCCTTTTCATTTGCTATTTCAGTTTGCTCTTTTGCTTCTTTTGAACTTGTAATTATTCCATTTTCTCCTGTTAAAGTCCCTATTGTTATTCCTGACAATATTAATAAAACTACTATAGTTATGACAAGCGCTATTAATGTTATTCCTTTTTGCTTATTTTTCATTTTTTCCTCCTTTGTTTTTTCGTAAAGTGTTTAACTCTACGAAAAATTAAAAAGTGTCAAGAGCTTCATAAATCAATACTTGCAATGGTTTTCTTAATTTCTAATTTTTTGTTTTTATAAATTTATTTTTTATAATTTATTCTTTTGTTTTTATTGATATTTCTTGATTTTATTGATACAATTATTATATGAAAAATTTCGTAGAGTTAAACACTTTACGAAATTTTTTATTTACACATTTTATTTTCTACTTTCTTTAGTTTCTATTAAAAATACAAAATAGCACAAATTTATTTTGTATTTTACAATCGCAAAATTCGACAAACAAATGAGACAGATTTGCTCTGTCCCACTTGTCTCATTCTACACTTTTTAGACTTTCTATCATATCAATTTTCTTTAATGCAAAATATGTAATGATATTTACTATTATTGTAAATCCTACTGTAATTAAAGCTGAATATATATAGCTCATTGGCTTTATTATTTTTGCAAATCTTAGCATGTTAATTTCACAAGTACCCAATATGAAATAATTTAAGAAATAGCCACCAACTAAACCTAACGCAATTCCTATCAATGTTAACAATATTGTTTCTCTGGTTATGTAAGAGTATACTTCTCTGTCGTAAAAACCTAATACTTTTATTGTTGCAAGTTCTCTTATCCTTTCACTTATATTTACATTTGATAGATTATATAAAACTACAAAAGCTAACAATCCAGCTGACACAATAAGAATAACTACAACATAGTTTAGTGAAACCATAGTATCATCTAATATACTCATCATACTTGATGTTCTTGTTATAGATGATACTTCTTTTTGTTCTATAATCTCTTTTGCTAAAGCTTCTTCTTCACTATCACTTATGTCTTTATTTTGTACCAATAATACATTAGTACTATATTCTTCTCCATATAAACTTTCATATGTCGATTTCGACATATAAACATAATGTGAAATGTAGTTTTCTACAATATTTGAAATTTTTACTTGTTTTTCTTCATCGTCTCCATTTTTCAAAGTAACTGTATCTCCTACTTTTACATTTAAAAGTTGTGCTGCTTTATCTGTTATACAAATTTCATTTTCTTTCAATTCTACTTTTTCTTTTGTTTCTACATCATTTAAACTGATTACTTTTTCTATTTCCTCTTGTTGATTTGGCACAATCACTTGTACTTCCTCTTCATTGCTTTCATGTATCACTGTTAATAATTTCATGTATGTTTCTACTACTTCATTAACTCTTTCATCTTGTTTTAAGTTTTTTATGTATTCTTCTTTTTGCTCATTTTCTAAACCATTTTTTAAACTGATTTGTGTATCATAACAGAATACCTTTTCAAATTGACTTGGTAAAATATGTCTTATAGAGTCTCTTAGTCCAAATCCTGCTAATATTAAAGATGTGCATCCAAAAATTCCTATAATAGTCATAAGAAATCTTTTTTTATATCTAAATATATTTCTTACTGTCACTTTTTGAGTAAAATTTAGTCTTTTCCATATAAATGGAATTTTTTCTAAAAGTACTCTTTTTCCTTTTTTTGGTGCTTTTGGTCTCATTAAAGTTGCTGGTGTATAAATCAATTCTCTCATAACAGCATATATAGTAGCACCTATTATGCATATACTAATTAATAATAGTCCTATTCCGCCTTGTTCAAAATTAAAACTTAAACTTATATCCGTCATCTGGTACATCATTTCATACATCATCCAAATGATTTTTGGTAACAATACAAATCCCACACACATTCCAAGCATTCCACCAATAATACATGCCAAACTTGCATACATGACATACTTACTAGCAATTTGTAGTTTATTGTATCCTAATGCTTTTAGAGTCCCTATCTGTGTTCTTTGTTCTTCTACCATTCTAGTCATAGATGTTAATGATATAAGAGTTGCCACAACGAAAAATACTATTGGGAATACTTTTCCTATATTAGCTATACTTTCAGTATCTTGTATGAAACTATTATAACCAGAATTGGCATATCTATCTAATATGTACCATTTTGGATTTTCTATCTCTGCAATTTTTTCTTTAGCATCAATTAATTTGCTTTCAGCATCTGTAATTTTTGCTTCAAATTCTTCTTTGCTTTTATTTAGTTCTTCTTCTCCTGTTGCTATTTCTTGTTTTGCTTCTTCTAGCTTTGTTTTAGCACTTTCTATTTGTGCATAAGTAGATTTTTTTGTTTTTTCTAATTGACTTTTTTGACTTTGTAATTCTTCTTTTGCATTTTGTATTTTTTGCTTACCTGTTTCAAGCTCTTGTTTTCCTGTTTCAATTCCACTATTAATTTGGCTAATTCCGCTCTCTAATTGTTGTTTTGTGGTTTCTGCTTGTTGTTTTTGATTTTCTAATGATTTTTTAGTTTCTTCTAATAATGATTTTTCTTCTGTTGTAAGATTCGGATTTTTCAAAGCTTCTATTACTCCGTGTGTATTCTGTTGTAATTTGCTCTAATCCTGATTTTACTTGCTCTAATTGTGATTCTAATGTTTGTTTTTGTTGTTCCAACTCCTGAATTTGGCTATTAGCTTCCTCTTCTTTTTGTGCTAGTTGTTCTTCATTCGCTTTTATTGTTTTTTCTGCTTCTGTTATTTGTTTTTGTGCATTTGCAAATTCTGTATTTGCCTTTTTTTCACTTGCATTTATTTCATTTTCTGAATCTATTATTTCTTGCTTTCCTTTTTCTAACTCTTGTTCCGCCTGACTGATTTTATCCTCTGCTTCTTGTTTTTCGGTATTTAAAGTGTCTTCTGCCTCTGTTACTTTATTTGTTGCGGTTTCTACTAATGCATCATATCTTGCTTTTTCTCGTTGTTCTTGTATTTCTTCTATCTTGTTTTTTACTTCTTCAACTTTATCTTCATATGCTTTACTAGAAGTCTCATACTTATCATAATCTTCTATTTTAAGATAAATCATTGTATAAATTTCTGGTACATTTATATTATCTTTTGATATATAAATATAATAATTTACCTTTCCACTGCCTAAATTACTTGAACCTCTGTCTCTTGAAATATATAATGGACTTTGCACGGTTCCAACTATTTTCATTTCTTTTTGTTTTAAATACTCTTTTTCTTCACCTTCGTCATTTGTTGTATTTTCTATTTCTACTTCTATTGTATCTCCTATCTTTTTTTGATTACTTGTTAGAAAACTCTCTTCTACCACACATTCATTTTCATTTTTTGGCAACTCTCCTTCTGTTAGTACACACTGGTTAATATCACTAATACTAATTACTTTTGTTATAATTTCTTTATTGTCAATATTAACTTCTCCATCCATTTCATAAGTTCCATTAATTTCAGCCACACCATCTATTTTAGATAGTTCATCAACATCTTCTTGAGTCAACCCTAATGTGGAAATAACTTCTATATCATATACATTTTGTTCTATATAATATTTATCTATTTTATCTACCATATCAGGTGAAGAAGCTCGTATTCCAGCAAAAAAGCCCACTCCTAAGAAAGCCATAAGAAGAATTGATATAAATCTCTTATAGGTATTTTTTATCTCTTTTATATTATCTTTTAAAAGGGCCTTTTTCATAGTACTTTCCACCTCCACTAGTGTTTTTTGAGATGTTTTTTGGGACGGAGTAAAAAAACATCCTTTTCCAAATTACCATTCTATTTGTTCTATTGGCACGGGGTTTTCATTTATTTCTATTTTTTCTGCTGTTCCGTTTTTAAAGTGTATAACTTTATCTGCCATTGGTGCTAAAGCTCCATTATGTGTAATAATTAATACTGTCATATTCTCCTTTCTAGCAGTATCTTGTAATAATTTTAGTATTTGCTTTCCTGTTTTATAATCTAACGCTCCTGTCGGTTCATCACATAACAATAGTTTTGGATTTTTGGCAATTGCCCTTGCAATTGCTACTCTTTGCTGTTCTCCTCCTGATAATTGTGATGGAAAATTATCTATTCTTTCTTTTAGTCCTACTTTTTCTAGAACTTTTTCTGGCTCTAGTGAATCGTGACATATTTGTGTTGCTAGTTCAACATTTTCTTTTGCTGTTAAATTTTGTACTAAATTATAAAATTGAAATACAAATCCTATTGCATTTCTTCTATATTGTATTAACTCTTTATTTTTTAATCCTGTTATTTCTTTATTGTCTACTATAACTTTTCCTGAAGTCGCAGTATCCATCCCTCCTAAAATATTTAGTGCTGTCGTCTTTCCTGCTCCTGATGGGCCCACTATTACTACTAACTCTCCTTTTTCTATTTGGAAATTAGCATTGTTTAATGCTTTTATTTTTACTTCTCCCATCTTGTATTCTTTACATACATTTTTAAATTCTATATATGACATTTTCATCACTCCTTATTTTAAGGATATTCCATTTGGATTATATCATATTTTTTTCTTTTTTAAAAGAAAAACACAGTAAATTTACATTTATCTGTGTTTTATTTTTACACTATATATTCAATCTTATTATATGGAAACCATTTATTCATTTCCTCTCTAAAAAAAATCTCTCCTTCTTTTCTAATATCATTTTTATACATATATTTTCCTCTTCCTCTACCTGTCATAATTTCCTTGTTATATAAATTGATAGCATTGGGAAATGCTTCTTCATTTATTTTTGTATGGACATAACTATATGTCATAAAGATAATCTCAAAAAACACATCCTTCTTTACTTTATTTGACAATTCTTGATTTAATCTTTGAATTAATTCTGAATATAGTTCTTTCCAATTTTCGACCATAATAACAGGAGCAATCAGGATTCCTATTTTATATCCAGCTTCTTTTAGTTTATTTATTGCCTCTATTCTTCCTTTTAATCTTGATGTTCCGAATTCTACTTTATTAATAATTTCCTCTGGATTTACACTCATTCTAATAACTATCTTCCCTTTATGGTCAAGTGATAAAATATCATCTACCATATCGAACTTTGTTGGAAAGGTTAACAATCCCTTTTTTGTATTTTTAAAATTCTCAATTGTCCAAATCAAATTTTTCGTAATACTATTTTCTAAAATCAAATCACTATTACTACCAATTTCAAAAGTTAAGTCTCTTTCTGATTTTTCAGAAGTTTTTATTATTTTATCTAGCATCTGTTCTCTATTTACAAATAATCTTAAATAGGCACATTTATTGTAATTACATACTAAATAACAATACATACAAGCAGCAACACATCCGAGAAGATGTGTATGGTACTAAATAGTCTGACGTTTTATGATTTTCTACAAATTTATGTGTTTTTCTAACTCCTATAATTAAATTTCTTTTCATTTCTGCAAACTCTTTGTTTTGTTTTTTTCTCATTTCTTCTATATTATTATGATTTTCTATTTCTACCTTTGGTGTTTCTTTATATTTTTCCATTAGCTCTTTTCCGAAGTGGATATTGTAATATTTCTTTTTCAAAATAAATCGCCTTTGGTCTAAACATTTTATATCTCCTTATTTATAAGATATTTTTAGTTTAACCAAAAGCGATTTTTATTATTATCTTTTTATATTATTTATTTTGTTTATTTTCTTTCATATGTTACAAATTCATAATCTAGATTATTTTTTTCATTTTTTATGCCTTTTTCTCTACTTGTTTCCTTCCAAATTTCTGTATTTATTTTTGGAAAGAAAGTATCTCCATCAAATTCTTCATCTATTTCTGTTATATACATTTTCTTTACATATGGCATTAAAAAATTATAAATCATAGCTCCACCAATTACAAAAGCTTCTTCTTCTCCTTCAATCAAATCTTGTATTTGTAGTAAAGAATGGACAACTTCTACATTTTCATTATGTACTTTAAAGTCTGGATTTTGACTAAAAATGATATGTTTTCTATTTGGTAAAACTCTTCCCAAAGATTCAAATGTTTTTCTTCCCATAATAATTGAATGTCCTGTTGTTAGTTCTTTAAAATGTTTTAAATCCTCTGGTAAATGCCAAATTAATTTATTATCTTTTCCTATAATATTATTTTTTGCCTTTGCTACTATGATACTTAACATTACTATATCTCCCTTCGTGAGACATTTGGGACAGAGCCAAAATGTCTCATTTATTCTGCTACTGGTATTTTTCCTAATTTTATTTCTTTATTATAATCATAATCTTTAATTTCAAAATCTTCTACTTTAAATTCATAGAAATTTTTTGTAGGATTGTTAATTATTAATTTTGGATGCACATCTTTTGCTTCAGCTTCAATTAATTTTTTAACTAATGGGATATGCCTATCATAAATATGACAATCTCCTATATTATGAGTTAAAGTTCCCACTTCTAATCCTGCTACTTGCGCAAACATACATTGTAATGCTGCATACTGCATAATATTCCATCCATTTGCAGCTAACATATCTTGTGAACGTTGATTTAAAATCAAGTGTAATTTTCCTTGTTTTACCAACCATTGTGTTCCGTATACGCATGGTTCTAAGGCCATGTCTTTTAATTCTTCATGATTAAAAATATTTGTCATAATTCTACGACTTGATTGGTCATTTTGTAACAAATATAAAACAAAATCTACTTGGTCCATTTCTTGAATTCCTTGTTTTGTTTTAAATTTATATTTTTTTCCCATTTGATATCCATAAGCTTTTCCTATTGACCCATTTTCATCTGCCCATTGATCCCATATATGTGAATTTAAATCTTTTATATTATTTGACTTCTTTTGCCAAATCCATAACACTTCATCAATTGCTCTTAATACCGTTTTTGAGTTATTTCTTAGTGTAATCATTGGAAACTCTTTTCCTACATCATATTTGTTAGTTACTCCTACAATTGATATATAATTTGCTTCACTTCCATCTTCCCATCTAGTACGTACATTAGTCCCTTCTGAAGAATAACCGTTTTCAATTATTTCTTTACATGTTTCTATAAATTGTTTGTCCGCTTGTGTCATTATTATCACTCCTTATCATTTTTCCTAGCCAAGTATATCATAACAATTTTTTATTGTAAATTATTTTTTTAAATTTTGAGACAAAAGGGACAGAGCAAATCTGTCTCATTTTAATGTCGAAAAATGTCAAACACATAAACATTAATAATAAAGTGACAAAATCTGACAAAAAAATGAGACAGATTTGCTCTGTCCCTTTTGTCTCACCACCAATTTGGTACGTATTCTTCCTCATGTTCTCCTAATTCCTGTACATAACCATTTTCAATGCCAATTTCAGCTATGTAATCTTCTACTTCTTTCCACTCTTCTTTTGTCAACTTCCTATTTATATTATTATCTTCTTTTGCTTTGTAAGTCGGGAAATATTGTGCCATAATACTTATATAAATTTCTTTTGGTAAATTTTCTTTTATCCATTTTAATACTTTTTTACTGTTTTCAATATGATTTGGTAAAACTAAATGTCTTATCATAACACCTTTTTCTATTATTCCATTTTCATTTAATTTTGGTTCTCCTACTTGCCTTATCATTTCTTTAATTGACTCAGTTGCTATTTCAAAATAATTCTCTATTTTAGAATATTTTTTTCCTAATTCATTTTCAGCATATTTTAGGTCTGGTAAGTATATATCTATGTATCCTTCTAATTGTTTTAATGTATCTACATTTTCATAACTATTTGTATTATAAACAATTGGTAATTTTAATCCCGCTTTTTTTGCTATTTTAATTGCTTCTATAATTTGCGGAACATAACTAGTCGGTGTTACTAGATTAATATTTTCTACTCCTTTTTCTTGTTGTATCAAAAAAACTTGTGCTAATTCTTCGATTGTAATTTCTTTTCCTCTTCCTAGTTGACTAATTTCATAGTTCTGACAATATATACAATTCAAATTACAGTTTGAGAAAAAAACTGTACCAGAACCGTTTTGGCCACTGATACATGGTTCTTCAAATTCATGTGTTGAATATAGTGCTATTTTTACTTTGTTTGTTGCTTTACAACGTCCTATTTTTCCATGATTTCGATTAATATTACATTTATGAGGACATATTGTGCATTTTTCTAATTCATTTAACATTTTTTGTTTTTCTCCTAAAGCTTAATTATTTTCTTATTTTTCTACCTTTTGTACAATCAATTTATCATTTTCTGTTTTTAAATATACTTTCTTTTTACTAAATCTATCAATATTATTTTTTACAATTTCTTGCATTTTTGTTTCACTATCATTTGTTCCTACTCTTCCTATTTCCTCTTCTTGTAAATTTCTTATAATAACACTGTTTTCTTCTGAATAATCTTCTAAATATTCTACAATCTCAACAACATATCCTTCTTTATTTTTTTCTATATTATTTAATAAAAAACTATCTTCCATCTCATCTAATCCGCATTCCTGTAGTATAATATTCACCTGTTTCCGAATCATACATAATTGTTTCATTCCCTTGGGTTGGAAATTGTTTACTAAATGATTCTCCAAATATTTCCTTTGCTTTATTTTGAATTGCATCATAATTAACAACATATTCTTCTAAATTTTGTTTTACTACTTCCCAAACCCATAAATCATCTGCTTGATTAATATCTTCAAAACTTGGCAAAGCCTCATTAGTTACTTCTTTCCACATATATATTTTAGATATATATTCTTCTATCTTCTGTACTTCTTCTACGTTCACATTATTTTTTGTACCTACTGCCATATTTTTATAGGCTAACATTGCTATAAATATTATTGCTAAAATTACGATTATGATATACATTTTTTTCATTCGATTTCCTCCATTTTAGCATTTATCTTTTACTATTTTGTATTCTACCATATCACTTTTTATCTTTCAAGATATTTTTAGAAAAGATGTTTTCCCCTTCTAAAACAAACATTTATTGCAAATAGTGTATAATATAAAGAGGAGCTTAAATCTCCTCTTTATATTTTTTTCCATTTCATATCTACTCTAAACAAATCTCCATCAATTTTAATATTAAATTTACCACCTTGTAGTTCTGTTAAACTTTTTGCAATTGATAACCCTAGTCCACTTCCTTCTGTATATCTAGATTTGTCTCCTCTTACAAATCTTTGCATTAATTCATCACTACTAATATTTAATTTATCTTTTGAGATATTTTTTATTATAATATTTACAGAATTCCTGCTCTCTTTTACATCAATATACACCCTCGAAGAATCTAAAGCGTATTTCGTAATATTACTAAACAAATTCTCTATAATTCTATATAGATATCGATTATCTGCTTTTATTTTTATATCTTGCTCAGGTATTTGCATTTCTATTTCTAAATTTTTCTTTTCGAATCTGTCTTTAAACTCTCCAATTGTTTGATTTAATAATTCTTTTATTTTTATTTCTTCTAAGTTTAGTTTAACATTACCTGAAGACACTTTTGAAGCTTCTACTAAATCTTCTGTTAATTTTTTCAGTCTTTGTGATTTTGAGTCTAAGATTTCTATATATTCTTTTGCTTTTTCATCTTGTATATCTTCTTTTTTCAATAAATCTACATAGTTTATAATAGAAGTTAGTGGTGTTTTTATATCATGTGATACATTTGTTATCAATTCTGTTTTTAATCTTTCAGACTTCAAACTTTCTTCAATAGCATTTGAAAATCCTCCTGCAATATCTTTAATATAAATTGCCATTTCTCTTAAAACACCTTGTAGTTCTGCTTCATTTAGTTTAATATCTGTTTTTCCCTCATAAATATTTTTTAGGGCCATTTTTATTTTTTCTTGTTCAACAATATATTTCTTCATTTGATAATATATCCATATCCAAAATCCTATTAATAATATAACAGCAATACCAGTAGTCGATAAACTAACCAGTATCATACTTATTATTAAAAATAGTATATAGTATAAAAATAATCTTTTGGTTTCTTTCACATGTTGATTCATCATATTTAAGAATCTTTTTATTTTATTCCAAAACCATCTTATAAGTTTATAAGTTAGAAAACTTTTTATAAATTTCTTGGCTTTCAATCTTTTAATTGTTGTAACTCCAAGCACTGCACAAGAAGCATAACATACAAAATAGCAAATAGCTCCTATTAATATAAAAATATAATTAATTTCTCCTCCCATATTTGCTATAATAGCTAAAAATACAGATAAAACACTTAGGCAAATAATTGATATAATTTCATATGGTATATTGTCAATTGAATTTAAAACAATTTCATCGTGTCCTTCTTTATATCCAATTGCCCAAAATAGGTAAATTGCAATTACTACTAATGCAATTCCTGTTAATATAATAGCATAAATTGGTGCATTTCTATGTTCTAACATATATTGATACATAGTTTGATTAATCCCATAAGCAGTATATTGATTCATCTTGCTGTCATCATAAGAAGTATAGATATCATAATTTAATATACCGTCTTTTCCACTTCTATTTTCTGAAGTTTCATAAACATAATTATAGTTATATCTAATATTTTCTTTATTAATATGTTCTAAATTCGTATCAATTTGACCATTTACCAAATTCCAATATATTTTTTGTTGCTTCATGTTATTCATTTCTTGTGTATAGTCTTGACTTTTTATATTTGTGTACATTTTATTGGTGTCTTTGTCAATTATAATATAATTCATATATGCTGGTACACCCATATAATAATCATTACTTTCTCTAATATCACAATAATAATAGCTATTTCCATTATCATCTTTTATCTCTATAAAATTACTACTATATCCCATTTCTACACTTTGACATTGTGATACCTTATTTATAATATAAGAAAAATAATTATTTGCAAACTGTTCTGATTTTACATACTCTGTCTCGTCTTCAATATCGCCATATTCATTTAAAAAAGCTAGATGAAATATACTAAACCCTAATATAATAACTAAGATAGGGATTAAAATATAACATACAATTTTTAATATACTAGACTTTCTTGCTTTCTCCATATTTTCACTTCCTTCTTTTGAGACAATAGGGACAGAGCAAATTTGTCTCATTTTTTTGTCGTTTTTTGTCTTTTTTCCATTTTTGAGTTTTTTCGACATATTTCAACATATATAATGAGACAAATTAGCTCTGTCCCTATTGTCTCATTTTTTCTATATCTTCAATTTTATACCCAATTCCCCAAATAACTTTCAAATATCTTGGTTCTTTTGGATTAATTTCTATTTTTTCTCTTATGTGTCTAATATGTACAGCTATAATATTTTCTGCTCCAAATCCTTCTTCTTTCCATACGCTTTCATATATTTGAGGTATTGAATATACTTTTCCTTTATTTTGCAATAAAAATTTTAGTATGTTAAATTCTGTTGCTGTTAGTTTTACCTCTTTTCCATCTACTGTTACTTTTTTAGTTTCATCATCTACAACTAGTTCTCCTGTTTTATATATTTTTCCATTATCTGGTTGTTTCATAGAACCTAATTGTACGTATCTTCTTAAGTTTGAATTAACTCTTGCTATTAATTCTAATGGATTAAAAGGTTTTGTTATGTAATCATCTGCTCCTGAATTTAGACCTCCTATTTTGTCATAATCTTCGGATTTGGCAGATAATAAAATTACTGGTATTGTTTTTTCTTTTCTTAATTCTTCTAAAGTTTCTAATCCATCTTTTTCTGGCATCATGATGTCCAATATTATTAAATGAATTTCATTGTTGTTTATAATGTCCATCGCTTGATTTCCATTATATGCTTTTATTATGTTATATCCTTCTTTTTTTAAGTATATTTCAATTGCTCCTACGATTTCTTTATCATCATCAACAACTAATATGTTATACATTTTTTCTCTTCCTTTCGAAAGGTTTATTTTTAGTTCGAACTTGTTTTTCTAAACTTTTCCCCTTTATGCTTATAGTATAGCATATATTTTATTAATAAAAAATACAGGAATTATTAATTTTTTATTAATACTCTCTCTTTTAAAGAAAAATAGGGTATCCTAAAATAGGAACCCTATTATTTTTAAGCAAGTACTTTTAATGTTCTCGCCACACTAGCAGGGATAACTCTATATGCCCCCATTGAACTAGTTTTAGCAAAATGCTCACTTTTTAATACTAATTCACCTGTTTTTGTGTTGTAGTCTTCTACAAATACTTTTTCACCAGGACATATTGAAGTTTTTATTACCTTTCCTACTAGTTTTGACCAATTTACCATTTTTTCTTGCCTATGTAGACTTTATAAAGTCTACTCCTTTCTTTAAGTTTTCGTATTTTCTATTATACCACACTTTACATAATTTTGCAAGTTTGTTAAATCCTCTCTATTATTTTTTCTTAGTTTTAGACATCTTTAATCAAAGCTATATATTCTAGCTTTTAGATAAAAATTCATAAACACTTTGTTTAATTTTATCAAACTCCAACGCTGAAGCTAAGCAAACATTCCAACCTCGTTTTTGTGCTACATCTATATTTTCAAATTTATCATCTATAAATAAAATATTTTCTTTTGGGATTTTACATTGTTCTTCAACTATTTTATATATTTTTTCATCCGGTTTTCTACAATTTAATTCAAATGATAGCCAAACAAAATCAAATTTTGATAAATTGTAATGTTTATCTATTCTTGGTTTATCAATATAAGCTAAGTTAGATAATATTCCTATGTTACATTTATCCTTTAAACTGTGTGCAAAATCAACAACATTTTTATAATATTTTACTTTATCATTTTCTTTTTGATAAACTTGATAAAACTCATCATAATTACATTTTAG
>CALYAH010000141.1 GCA_944393455.1 uncultured Clostridia bacterium | reverse complement strand
TATAATCAAAGATTCTTTCATATTTATATTGTACTAAGTTTGGCAATTCTTTAGCTTTAGTGACGATACCGGCACCTTTTTCACAAAGATTACCAGACACATGAATTTGTCCATTACTAAACTTATTTATTGTAAGTTTACAATGATTTTCACAGTTATTACAACGAGTGTGTGTTACTTTAATTTCTAATTTGTCTAGTTCATCTTCTTTTAAAATAGTTGATACATATTCCATATCCAAATTAGACTCGTATTGTTCTTTAGAAAGTAAAGCCATACCATAAGCACCCATAAGACCTGCAATATCTGGTCTAATTACGTTTTTACCAACAATCAATTCAAAAGCTCTTAGAACAGCATCATTGTAAAAAGTACCACCTTGTACAACAATGTGATTTCCTAGTGTTTCAACATCTCTTACTTTCATAACCTTTTGAATAGCATTTTTAATAACAGAATAAGAAAGACCACTTGAAATATCCCCAACAGAATATCCTTCTTTTTGCGCTTGCTTAATCTTAGAATTCATAAATACTGTACATCTTGAACCTAAATCAACAGGTGTCTTTGATTTAATAGCTTCTTTTACAAATTCTGATATTTCTATATTTAAGCTTTTAGCAAAAGTTTCGATAAAAGAACCACATCCAGAAGAACAAGCCTCATTTAACATGATATTGTCAATTGAACCGTTTTTCATTCTAATGTATTTCATGTCTTGGCCACCAATATCAACAATAGATGTTACTTCTGGTTCGAATTTTTTAGCGGCTGTATAGTGTGCAATTGTTTCAATCTCATTTAAATCTACATTTAAAGCTGTTTGTATTAATTTTTCACCATAACCAGTAACACCGCTAAATTTTAATTTAGCTTTTTTTGGCAATGCATGATACAACTTTTTTAGCATTTTCATAACACTTTTTAAAGGATTTCCCTCATTACTTCCATATAAAGAATAAAGTAGATTTCCTTCGTTATCAATTAATACAAGTTTTGTAGTAGTTGAACCGGCATCAATTCCTAGGAAACAATCTCCTTCAAAACTAGAAAGGTCTTTTCTAGTTACCTTAGCTTTATCATGTCTTTCTTTAAATTTTTCATAATCAGTTTTTGTGTTAAACAAAGGATCTAATGGTTTAGATGTATTATCATGTGAATTTTTTAAAGTTTCTATTTTTTTAGCCAATTTATCAGGAGTAATAGCCTCAGTACCCATAGAATCCAATGCAGCACCTTTTGCAACTAAAAGATGAGCTTCCTCAGGAACAATAACTTCATCTTCAGTCAAATTTAGAGTTTCTATAAATCTAGTACGTAATTCTGATAAATAATTTAAAGGGCCACCTAAAAATGCAACATTTCCTCTAATTGGTCTACCACAGGCCAAACCACTAATTGTTTGATTAACAACTGCTTGGAAAATAGAAGCAGCTATATCTTCTTTAGCGGCACCTTCGTTAATTAAAGGTTGAATATCTGTTTTAGCAAAAACTCCACAACGAGAAGCAATAGGGTAAATAGTCTTATAATTTTTTGCAAGCTCATTAAGACCAGCTGTGTCTGTATGTAAAAGTGAAGCCATCTGGTCTAAAAATGCACCTGTACCACCAGCACAAGTACCATTCATACGTTGCTCAATAGATTGGTCAAAATAAATAATTTTAGCATCTTCTCCACCAAGTTCTATAACTACATCTGTTTTAGGAATATATTTTTCAACAGCGCGTTTACAAGAAACCACCTCTTGAATAAAGTCCACTCCTAAGAACTTAGCAGCAGACATAGCACCAGACCCAGTAAGGGCCAAAGTAAACGTATTAGAAGGATATTTTAATAATAAATCCTCTAAAACTTTACATACAGTATTTTTTGTATCTGAAAAATGCCTTTGATAGTTCTTATATATAGTATTTTTATTTTTATCCATAACGATAATTTTAACAGTAGTTGAACCAACATCTAGTCCAACATGTAAAATTTCACTCATGACAAAATCATCCTTTCTGTACATAAATTTTGTGCCTTTAAACACCCTAATTGTATACGGAAAACAGTGTTTTGTCAAATGGAAATTATTAGTAAAAATATGCTTTTTTGGAAATATTGAAATTAATCAATAAGAAAGTTCTAAATAGGACAAACAAATAATAATATAGGTAATAAAGAAACTTATTTAAGGAGGAGAAAACATGAAAAATAAAAAGATAATAATAATATTTACCATATTGTTATTGGTTGTACTAATAGGAGGATACTTTGGAATTAAATATGTAAAAGAAAAGCAGGAAGAAAAAACAATAGTAGAAGAATACACTCCACAAGAAGAAATATCGGAAGATCAATTAAGACAAACTATTGTTAGTCTATATTTTCAATCAAAAGATACTAAAGAATTGGTCCCAGAAGCAAGGTTAGTAGATATAAAAGAAATTATAAACGATCCATGTGACAAACTAATAAACCTTTTAATAGAAGGACCAAAGAACGAAAAACAAGAAAGGATTATTCCAGAAAACACAAAATTATTGAAAACCTATATGGAGGGTGATTGTGTAACAGTAGATTTATCGGCCGAATTTTTAAATTATGATAAAACAGATGAAAAAATAAAAGATAATATGATAAAAAGTATTGTAAACACGTTGACACAATTAACAGAAGTAAATAGTGTAAAAATATTAATTGATGGAAATCCAAATGAAGAATTTAATGAAGTTTATGATAATAAAAATTAAAAATAAAATATGTGAAAAATTCGAAAAAAATAGAATAAAATAGAAAAAATTAGATAAAAATATTTTTGAATTAATGTGATAAATATGTTATAATAATAGTAGATGAAAAATGGAGGGAAATATATGCCAGAAGAATTTAGAAAATATTTTTGGGATACTGAATTTGAAAAATTAGATATTAAGAAAAATATGAAATATATTATATCTAGGTTATATTGTGAAGGAAATTTAAATTGTTTTAAATGGGTAAATAAAACTTATACAGAACAGGAAATTATAGAAACAGCAAAGACTAGTAGAAGATTAAATCCAGTAACAGCTAATTTTTTGAAAAATATTTACGATTTAAAAAAAGAAGAGATGCAGTATTATATAAATAATGAAAATATGAATTATACTTTTGGAGGATAATATGTATTGGGAAGTTATAGATAATGATAGATATGAAATATTAAAAAAAGTTGTAGCTAATATTAGTTTAAAAAATTATTATTTAGCAGGTGGTACTGCATTAGCATTACAAACAGGCATTAGAGAGTCATTTGATTTTGATTTTTTTGTACAAGAAAAATTTGATGAAAATATGTTAATAGAAGAATTAAATAAATTAGGAAAATTAGAAGTTACTAGTGTAAGAGAAGGTACAGTACATATTATATTAAATAATATTCAATTTACATTTTTATATTTTCCAAATAATTTGATAGAAAAAAAAGTAAAAGTCGAAGAAATAGAAAATTTTTATTTAGCAAGTATAAAAGATATTGCTGTTATGAAGTTGATTGCAATTAGTCAAAGAGGAACTAAAAAAGATTTTTTTGATTTATATTATATTTGTAATCATTTTAATATAACGATTGAGGAAATATTAAATCTAACTAAAATTAAATATAATGAAAATAAGATTAATTATTTTCATATAATACAAAGTATATCATATTTTGAAGATGCCGAGGATGAAAATCTACCAAAAGTATTTATAGAATATAATTGGGATAAAATAAAAGAATATTATGAACAAGAACAAAAGAGAATATTGAAAAATAATAATATATGAAAAAATTCGAAAAAAATAGAATAAAATAGAAAAAATTAGATAAAAATATTCTATTTAAATATTTTATAGATTTTCACATATCTAGTAAATCTTTTAAAATTATTTAGAAAATATTCAATTTCATTTAAAGATTTGATAGTATTTTTTTTACAAGTTTTAAAATTAAAATTCTTTTTATGAGGTGGCTTTTTGTCACCTCTATTTTGTTGTTCCATAAGCACACCTCTTAAAATTTTGATTTTTTGGGTTTTTTATTATATAATATGTAACGAATATTTATTTGTGAATTATAAAATTAATAAAAAGGAATAAAAAATGGAAAATATATTAAAAGAAAATGAAAGAATAGATGATTTAGAATATAAAGGATTAAAAATAATACAAAATAAAGACGGATTTTGTTTTGGAATGGATAGTGTGTTATTATCTGATTTTGCAAAAAACATGAAAAAGGAAGCTAAAGTTTTAGATTTAGGAACGGGAACAGGTATTATTCCAATTTTGTTATGTGGAAAAACAAATTTAAAAGAAGTGATTGGAGTAGAAGTACAAGAAGAAGTAGCACAAATGGCGAGTAGAAGTATAAAGCTAAATAATCTAGAAAATAGATTTAAGATAATAAATGAAAATATCATAAATTTAACTAAGATTTATAAAAAGCAAACTTTTGATGTTATAGTAACAAATCCACCATATAAAAAGAAAGATACGGGAATTATTAATGAGAATGAAAAAAAGATATTATCTAGGCATGAAATAACAGCAACTTTAGAAGATTTTATAAAAGTTTCAAAAGACTTATTAAAAGATAAAGGCGAATTTTATATGGTACATAGACCAGAAAGGTTAGTAGATATATTAAATCTTATGAGAACATATAGAATAGAACCCAAAATATTAAGATTTGTTTGTCCAAAACAAAATAAAGAGCCTAATTTGATTTTAATAAAGGGTGTTAAAAATGCAAAACCATTTTTAAAAATAGAGAAGAATTTATATGTTTATAAAGATGATGGAAAATATACAGATGAAATATTAAAAATTTATAATAAAAATAAAAAAGTTTAATATGAAAAAATTAGAAAAAAATTCTAAAAAATAGGATAAATTAGAAAAAATGAGAAAACGACAAAAATTAAAATTAGAAAATGAAAAAATTAGAATAAAATAGAAAAAAATTAAAAAAAATAGAATAAATTAGCTAAATAGTAAAAATCAACGAATTAATCCTAGCTATATAAAAAAGAAAAACATAAAAAAAGAATAAATTAGGAAAAAATAGAATAAAATCGAAAAAATTAGAATAAATTAGCTTATGAATAAAAATTAACTAATGAATATTGAAAAAATAGAAATATTAAAATTAAAAAATCATAAAAAATCGAATAAATTCGAAAAAAATAGAATAAAATAGCAAAAAAAAGAAAAAAGGAGATTAAAAAAATGGATGAAAAAAACAAAGGAACTTTATATCTTGTGGCAACTCCGATTGGAAATTTGGAAGATATTACGCTAAGAGCAATTAGAATTTTAAAAGAAGTAGATCAAATAGCGGCAGAAGACACAAGGCATACATTAAAATTATTAAATCATTTAGAAATATCTAAACCAATGATTAGTTATCATAGACATAATGAAGAAGTAAGATGTGACAATTTAATAAAAGAATTAAAAATTGGTAAAAATATAGCTTTAGTCTCAGATGCAGGAACTCCAGGAATTTGTGATCCTGGAGAAGAAATTATAAAAAAATGTATTGAAGAAGATATAACAATTGTACCAATACCAGGAGCTTGTGCTATGATAAATGCTTTAATTGCTTCAGGAATTAGTACAAAAGAATTTACTTTTATAGGATTTCTACCATTAAATAAGAAAACTAGAAAAGAAAAGTTGGAAGAAATTAAAAATTCAAAAAAAACTATTATTCTTTATGAAGCACCACACAAATTAAAAAGTACGTTAGAGGATTTAGAAAAAATATTAGAAGAAAGGAAAATAGTTTTAGCAAGAGAATTAACAAAAATACATGAAGAATACATAAGAGGAACAATAAAAGAAATTATTTCAAAAACAGAAAATATAAAAGGAGAATTTGTTTTAATAATAGAAGGGAGCAGTAAAAAAGAAAAAAATGAACTAAATGATTTAACATTAGAGGAACATTATAGTTTTTATGAAAAACAAGGATTAGAGAAAAAAGAAATAATTAAAAAAATTGCTAAAGATAGAAATGTAAATAAAAATGAAATTTATCAATATTTTATATAATATAAAACCCG
This sequence comes from uncultured Clostridia bacterium, assembly GCA_944393455.1. Taxonomy (GTDB): domain Bacteria; phylum Bacillota; class Clostridia; order TANB77; family CAG-508; genus CAG-269. The sequence continues at coordinate 7,216 of CALYAH010000141.1, read as the reverse complement.
AACTAAAATAAGTTCGGGTTTCGTAGTTTTATAAAATACAATTTTATTTATCTTGTTTTAAAGCACCAATTTTTTTAGAACAGTTTGTACAAATTAATTTATCATTATATGTTAATAAATCTTTTGTATTACCACAGAAAATACAATTTGGTTCGAATTTTTTTAATACAATAGAAGAACCATCTACATATATTTCTATTGGATCTTTTTCAACAATATTAAATTGATTTCTTATTTCTATTGGAATAACAACTCTTCCTAATTCATCCATTCTTCTAATAATTCCTGTTGATTTCATAAATTAATCCTCCTTAAAAGTTATAATTTTACAATCCTGATTAACCATAATATATCACAAATCATCATATAGGTCAATTAAAAATGTAATAAAAAGTCAACTTTTGAATAAAATTATTTTGGTGATTAAGTATGTTAAATATAGTTTGGCCAATTTTTATAATAATATCATTTTCTTATGCAATTTTTATGGGAAATTTAGAAGAATTAAATAATTCGATTTTTAATAGTACAAATGAAGCTATTGAGCTAAGTATTAATCTATTAGGGACAATGTGTTTGTGGAATGGAATTATGCAAATAGCAAAAGATACAGATTTAATAGAAAAGTTAACTAAATTTTTAAAACCAATAATAAAATTTTTATTTCCGGACTTAAAAAATAATACAAAAATACAAAAAGAAATGTCTATGAATATGATAGCGAATATTTTAGGATTAGGTAATGCAGCGACTCCATTGGGATTAAAAGCGATGGAATCAATGCAAAAAGAAAATAAAGAAAAAGACACGTTAACAAATTCAATGATGATGTTTATTGTAATTAATACGGCATCTATACAAATCATACCAACAACAGTTATAGCAATTAGAAATTCTTTAGGGTCAGAAAATCCGACCTCTATTATGTTTCCAGTATGGATTGCAACAATAGCAGCAGCAATTGCACGGAATATCCATGGCAAAATTTTTGATAAAAAAGACAGAGAAAAAATAAAAAAGCATAAAAGAAAAATAAGAAAATAATAAGGGGAATGAAAAGATGCAATTAATTAATTTTATTTCAAATATTGCAATGCCAATGTTCATTTTATTAATAGTGATGTATGGTTTTAAAAATAAAAACAAAGTTTTTGATTCTTTTTTAGAAGGAGCAAAAGAGGGGATAAAGACAACAATAAACATTTTCCCTACATTAGTGGGGTTATTTGTAGCAATTGGCGCATTAAGAAGTTCAGGGATAATAGATATGATAGTTAATTTAATAAGTCCAATTCTAGCAATAGTACATTTTCCAAGTGAACTAATGCCACTAGCATGCTTACGACCTATTTCCGGAAGTGGATCAATTGCAGTAGCAACTGACATTATGAAAAATTATGGAGTAGACAGTATGATAGGAAAAATAGCATCAACAATTATGGGTTCTACTGAAACAACCTTATATACAATTGCTGTTTATACAAGTTGTGTTAAGATAAAAAAGACTAGATACATAATATTAGCAGCATTGCTAGCAGACTTTGTTGGAATAATTACTAGTGTTATCGTTTGCCAGTGAGACAGTGGGGACAGAGCAAAATTGTCTCAAATATTTGTCGAATTAGGTCGAAAAATTTTATTTAACAAAAAGAAAAACTAGTAGAAATTATTCTACTAGTTTTACCCAAGTAACCCTAGGAGAAAATATCTTCTCCATAGAGTAAATCTCTTCTTCTTCTACGCTTTCCCAGTCGTACTTCTGGAAGAGCACTTCTCCTATTACGGGAGTAAACTCCTGTTCCTTAAGAGAAAATTTTATCCAGATTCCTCTTGAATCCGGAACAGATACCTCTTTGTGAAGAGATATACTGTTAATAGATGCAGTATATACTGCACCATCAACTAATGGGGGACTATAATTAACAGTCCCCAAGAAGGTAAGGATTTGTTCATTACTTAAATGAACATGCAATGAAAACACATGTTCATTTAAGTCAATGGAATCCGTCGCTTCCATAGTCGATTCCATATGCTTTAGGAGATTTGTAACAGTCTCCTTTTTAATAATGCTACCGTCTTCAAAGACGTAGCAATATTTTTTGATGCCATCTAGCCGTTCTGCGGTTGAGATCCTTTGTTCCATAATATTTCCTCCTGCGGGGTTACCGCTTTACTTTCAAAAGTTCAATTAACTAAAATACCCATTATAAATCACCAAAAAAGGTGTGCAATGTCTCTTATGCTCCATATAATAAATATTCACAATGTTAACTTTTGAAAACTTTTGAAAAGTCTAAATTTTCAATGTTCGCATAAGTGCTATAAAAGCACTTATAATAATATACTAAAAATGGGCGAGCCATTCTACCTATTATTATACCATATTATGTTGATTTTTTCAAAAAGTACAAAATGTATTAAAAAAAAATGGAAAACAAGATATAATAAGCAAAATAAAAAAAGGAAAGTTGTTTATGTCAAAAATAATTTTATTTATAACAATATTTTTAATCGTGAAAAAAATTATAATTCAAGTAAAATCAAAAAAACTTCAAAAAACAATACAAAACTAACTTATCGTATTATTTTTTGAAGTAAAATAGCCTATCTATGATACGTTTCCCCATTTGAAATTTTAAAAGCTCTAAAAATTTGCTCTAACAAAAACACGCGAATAAGCTGATGAGGAAAAGTCATTTTAGAAAAACAAACTTTTAAATTACATTGACTTAATAATTCTTGAGTAAGACCTAAAGAACCACCAATAATAAATGTAATATGACTGGTTTCCATAGATAAATCATCTATTTTTTTAGAAAATTCTTCAGAAGTAAATTGTCTGCCACTCAAATCCAAAGCTATTACATAAGAATCTTTTTTTATATGATTTATAATATTAGTACATTCTTTTGTTTTTATTTCATTTTCTAAACTAGCATTTAATTTATCTGGAATTTTTTCGTCAGATAGTTCAGTAAAGCTTAATTTACAATAACGACATAACCTTTTAGAATATTCATCTAAAGCATCTTTTAAATATTTTTCTTTTATTTTTCCAACACATATAATATTAATATTTAACATACCTTCTCCTTTTTAAAAACCCAACTTGGGGTAAATCCAAATTGGGAGTTACAATTCAATTAATTTACTATGTACATCTCTAGACGCAACACTAAGAGATAAACTATTTTCATCATAATTATTTGCAATTAATTCATCTAATACAGTTTGATAAGCTAGTGCAGGAAAATTGCTTTCTTTACTTAAATGACCTAGCATAGCATGTTTTAATCCACCTTTCAAAAGGTAAGAAATAGTTTTTCCAGCTATTTCATTTGGTAAGTGACCTGTAGGACCAGCAATTCTGGATTTTAATGAGAAAGGATAAGATGAGCAGCGAAGCACTTCTGGATCATAGTTAGATTCTAACATAATAAATAAGCTTTCTTCTAGATTTTTTAAAATGTTATTTGTCATATGACCAATATCTGTTGCTATACTTATTTTTTTATCTCCTTTATATATATTAAAACCACAAGGGTTTGCAGCATCATGTGGGATAGAAAAAGGATTAATTAGTAAATCTCCAATTTCAAATTTGTCACTTACTTTAAATGTTTTTATATTTTTTTCAGGAATTTTATCTTTTTGTTTAGGCATAGCATCTAAAGTTTCTTGATTAACAAATACCGGTAAATCAAATTTTCTTGCAAGTGTACCCAAACCTTGAACGTGGTCTGAGTGTTCATGTGTTATTAAAATGCCATCAATAGAACTTGGATCAACTGAAATATCATTTAATGCATTTTCTATTTTTTTACAACTTACACCAGCATCAACTAATAATTTTGTGTCTTTGGTTTCTACAAAAAGACTATTTCCACTGCTTCCACTGTATAAACTACAAAAATTTAACATTTGTTTTCATCCTTTGCTTTTCTATTTCTTAAAAATTATGTGTGTTAATTTTTTTATTCGGTTACTCTCTCGATTTTTGCACCGATTTTTCTAAATTTTTCTTCGATATTTTCATATCCTCTATCAATATGTTCTAGATTATAAATTTCTGTAACTCCTTGAGCTGCTGTTCCAGCAATAACTAAAGCTGCACCAGCCCTTAAGTCAGAAGAATAAACTGGAGCACCTGATAATTTTTTTACTCCCTCAAAAAATGCTCTTTTTCCATGCGCAGTAATTTTTGCTCCCATTTTGTTTAGTTCTTCTGTATATTGGAATCTAGAATCCCAAATGCCTTCATTAATAACACTAGTTCCATTTGCTAAAGCTAATACAACACCCATTTGAGGTTGTAAATCTGTAGGAAAACCTGGATAAGGTAATGTTTTTATATTGGCTTTAGAAGGTCTTTTGTTACACCAAACTCGAATGCTATCACCATTATCTTCTACATTTCCACCAACTTCTATAATTTTGGCAGTAATTGATTCTAAGTGTTTTGTAATACAGTTTTTTAATGTTAAATCTCCTCTAGTTGCTACTGCTGCAAGCATAAAAGTACCAGCTTCAATTTGGTCAGGAACAACAGAGTAAGTAGCGTTTCCGTGTAATTTTTCAACACCATTTATTTTTATAACATCTGTTCCAGCACCTCTAATATCTGCTCCCATTGTATTTAAAAAGTTAGCTACATCAACAATATGAGGTTCTTTTGCAGCATTGTCTATAATAGTAGTGCCTTTTGCTAAAACAGCTGATAACATAACGTTAATAGTAGCACCAACTGAAACAATATCCATATAAATAGGACAGCCTTTTAATTTTTTTGCTTTTGCATATATTTTTCCTTTTTCTACTGTTACGCTAGCACCTAATGCTTCAAAACCTTTGATATGTTGGTCAATTGGTCTTGCTCCTAATTTGCAACCACCTGGCATACCAACTTCGATTTCACCTTTTCTACTAAGCATTGCTCCAATAACATAATAAGAAGCTCTAAATTTACTTGTTAAATCTAAAGGTGCTTTAGTTGTTTTTATTTGAGTTGTGTCAACAGTAATAGTGTTTTTATCTTTCCAAGTGATTTTTGCTCCTAATTTTTCTAATATCTCACAAGAGATTTTTATATCACTTATATTTGGTAAGTTTTCAATTGTACATACTCCATCGATTAAAAGTGTAGCTGGTAAAATTGCTACTGCTGCATTTTTTGCCCCGCTTATGGTTACTTCACCTCTTAAAGGAGAAGGACCTGTCACTACTAACTTTTCCAATTATATTACCCCCATTAGTTTTGTTTATTGTATTATAAAGAATTGTATCCTCAAACAAAAATAGAGTGTACTCATAACACTCTATTTTATCTTAATTAATATAGCATAAAGTCGAAATAAATGCAACTATTTTTTTGCGGTAATTAAACCATTACGATTAAAAAATTCTAATAATTTAAATTTAAATTGAATTTCTGAATCAGAATGGTCAGAAACAAGTGCAAATTCTTCCTCGGTTAAAGTGCTTTCTAATTGTTCTTTTGACTCATCTGGAACTATACCAGAACTTATATCTACGAAACATAGAGGAGGAAACATAACACACCACCAATTTTGGCCTTTTGCTTCTCCAATTTCAACTCTTAATGCATCATAAAAGCCAGCGGGTAGAGAAATATCGCCATATTCTTTTGTAGGAAATTCAAAATTTCCTATACTGATGTTCACATCATAAGAATATCCTTCGTTTTTTATTGTTTCTAAAGCAATTTGTTTAAAAGCATCCTTATTTTTTTCTACTAAATTAATTGCTTCTTGTTTTGCCCAACAATCTTTACAAATTTCATTCATATAAGCTAATAAGTTGTCACGGACTTTATATTTCAAATTTTGGTCTTCTTGACTATCACTGTTAGCCAATACATGTAATCTAAAAACACTGCTTGCTATATCAGTAGAAATATTTTGTGCGTAAGAAAAAGCACAAATTGTTGTATATATAAAAAGTAATATACTTAAAATGATTACCATTTTTACCTTGGGATTTTTAAATAAATTTATTATTTTTTTCATCAGTTACCTCCAAAAAACTTTTTTTCTAAAATATTCTTTAACTTAATTATTGCCAAAATTGAAAAAAATATACGATTTGCAAAAAATGTCGATGAATTTTATTTGAAATATTATTGACATATTTGAAATAAAATGGTAAAATTTACCAGTAAGCCGAAACGGGAGAATATTAATTTCCGTATGCTTTAATAAATTTGAAGGGGCTGATTTTTAATGAATAAAAATCAATTAACAAAAGAAAAAACATGTGCACTTTATGCAAGTGATTATCATTTTGAAATGATAAGTTTACCATATATCAATAAAAAAATAGAAGAAAATAAAGAAGTTATTGTATTAACAGAAAATAACTTAGAAGAAACAATGAAAAAATTACTTTCAAATATGAATTTAAAAGAAGAGACTAAAGAAAAAATATTTAAAATTAATTGGAAGAATGACGATTTAAATAAATTTAAAAAAATAAAAAATGATATAGAACAAAATAAAAAAATGGTAATATTTATTAAGGGAAAAGAAAATTATATAAAAAATATAAATAAGAATATAGAAAAATGGACAGCAAAAAGTAATCAAGTAAAAATAATAGATTGTTATGACATGGAAGAGATATCATATAAACTAGATGAAATTATAGATACATATAAAAACATGTTAAACACTACGGGAGAAAGGAAAACAGATAAAATATAGGTAAAAGGTTGATATTTTAAAAAAAATAGTATATATATATAGTAGAAAATATAAAAAGAAAAGGAGTTTTTTTATGAGTAGTAATATAGAAGAAATAAAAGCAACTTTAAAAAAATATGGGCAAGAACATCTATTAAATCATTATGATACTTTAGATGAAGCTCATCAAAAAAAATTATTAGAAGAGATAGAGGAGATAGATTTTGCTCTAATTGATAGTTTGTATAAGGGAACTAAAAAAGAAGAGGAAAAGACAAAAGAAACAATCACACCGATAGACTTCTTAGATAAATACAAATTAAATGATGATTATAAAAGATACGAAAAAATAGGGCAAAAAGCTATAAAAAATGGAGAACTTGCAGTAGTTACTATGGCAGGAGGTCAAGGAACAAGATTAGGGCATGACGGTCCAAAGGGAACTTATGACATTGGATTAGATTCACATAAATCATTATTTGAATTGTTATGTGATGGACTAAAAGAAACAAATAAAA
>CALYAH010000140.1 GCA_944393455.1 uncultured Clostridia bacterium | reverse complement strand
CAACTGGACCACATTTACATTTTGAGGTAAGAAGAAGCCCAGGAAATTACTCTAATAGAGTTAATCCAATGAATTACCTACCATAGTAATGTATTAAAATAAATTACATATAATAAAAATATATGGGCGGAAAACTCCGCCCAAGTTTAAACTGGAGGACATAAAATGGAAGAAAATAAAAGATATAGGGCTTATAAAATAATTATGCTAGTAGTTTTAGTAGCATTTATTACATTTTTAGTTACATCAATTGGAATGTATCAATATTTGACAAATCGTGATTTAGGAAATTATTTAATAACCTCTTCAAAAGAGAGTGGAGATATTAAAAATGAAATCGATAAATATAAAGCTATAATTGATAAATATTTCCTAGAAGAAGTAGATGAAGAAAAATTAAAAGAAGGAGCAATTAAAGGGTATATTGAAGGATTAGATGATCCTTATACAGAATACATATCAAAGGAAGATATGGAAGATTATATGGCTGATACGACAGGAAACTTTGTTGGAATTGGGATTTACATGGTAAAAGATACAGAATCAAACAAGATAATGGTCTTAGCACCAATTAAAGGAAGTCCAGCAGAAAAAGCAGGTATTTTGCCAGGAGATTTAATTGTATCAATAGATGGGGTACAATATACAGCTGAAGAAATGACAGTAGCCGCTAATAAAATAAAAGGAGAAACTGATTCAACTGTAAAATTAGAAATACTAAGAGGAACAGAAACTTTAAGCTTTGAATTAAAAAGAGAAAATATAAAAGTAAATCCAGTAGAAGGAAAAGTTTTAGAGAATAAAATAGGATATATTGAATTTTCTTCTTTTGACGAAGGAACAGCAGAGGATTTTAAAGCTAAATTTGAAGAATTGCAAAAACAAGGAATTGAATCATTAATTATTGACTTAAGAAATAATGGTGGTGGAATTGTTGATGAAGCATTAGAAATAGCAGGTTACATATTAGATAAAGATTCTGTCATATTATATGAAGTTGACAAAAATAATAATGAAGAAGTAGAAAAAACTGAAAATGATCCAATCATTAATATGCCAATTATTTTATTAACAAATGAAAATACAGCAAGTTCATCTGAAATATTAGCAGGAGCATTAAAAGATCATGGAAAGGCAAAAATAGTTGGAACTAAGACATTTGGTAAAGGTGTTATCCAACAGTTATTAACATTACCAGATGGAAGTGGATTAAAAATAACATCAGAAAAATATTTAACACCAAATAAAACTGAGATAAATGAAGTAGGAATAGAACCAGACGAAAAAGTAGAATTGCCAGATACAGTAGAAAATGTTTTAACAGTGGAAGAAAAAGATGATACACAATTACAAAAAGCTATTGAAATGCTTAAATAGCAAAAGGAACAAAGAAAGGGGAAAATAGAATGAACTTACCCAATAAATTAACGATGTTTAGAATGATACTAGTGCCAATTATGGTAATAATTCCTTTTTTTGGAATAGATGGGCGATTTTTAGGAATACCAATAGAGTGGTTAATAATTGACTTTATTTTTATAATTGCTTCTTTAACCGATAAATTAGATGGATATTTGGCAAGAAAAAATAATCAAGTAACAGCTTTTGGAAAATTTTTAGACCCATTGGCAGACAAAATCTTAGTATTATCAGCTATGGTAATGCTAGTTGAAATGGAAAAATTACCAGCGTGGATACCAATTATAGTATTAGCAAGAGAGTTTATGGTTTCAGGATATCGACTTGTTGCAGTAGAAAAAGGAGGAAAAGTAATTGCGGCATCTAAATGGGGAAAATTAAAAACTGTAACTCAAATGATAGCAATTATACTAGCTTTTCTAGATTTGAATGCATTTGGAGAATGTTTTTTTGGAGGATTGCAAAGAGGCGATTTAGTATTAAACTTTATTGTAACAATTATGATGATTGTTCAAACAGTAGCAACTATTTTTTCAGGATTGGACTATATGAAGGGTGCTAAAAAATTAATTAATGATTAAAATAATATAAAAAAAGTTATACTTTTAACAAAAATAAATAAAATAGTAAAATAAAAATGAGATTTGCTTGACAAATTTCATTTTTTACCGTAATATAGAAAATGATTTTTCTAATGGTCATTAACCGAAAGAGAGGAGAAATAAACAATGGAAGAAAAAGAAGTTTTATTAACACAAGAAGGATATAATAGATTAGAGCAGGAGTTAGAATATCTAAGAACAGAAAAAAGAGCAGAGATAGCAGATAGAATCAAAGTAGCATTAGGATTTGGAGATTTATCTGAAAACTCAGAATATGATGAAGCAAAAACATCACAAGCTGAAAACGAAATGAAAATAGCAGAGTTAGAAAATAAAATAAGACATGCAAAAATTATAGATGAAAAAGATATTGATACAGAAACTGTTCAAGTTGGAAACACTGTAAAAGTTTTAGATATGGAATTTGATGAAAAAATTGAATATACAATAGTTGGTTCAACAGAAGTAAATTTAGCAGAAAATAAAATATCAAATGAATCACCACTAGGTGCAGCTTTACTTGGAGCAAAGAAAAATAAAGTGGTAGAAGTAAATGCACCAGCGGGAGTAATGAAATATAAAATTTTATCAATAAAAAAATAAAAAGATGACATTTTGCCATCTTTTTATTTTTTTATTAGAATTTTAAACTACTATCTAAAGCAAGTTTTATCATATTATTTAATCCAGATTCTCTTTCCTCAGGTGTTGCAATGTCTTTTATATATTTAGAATCTACAACACTCATTAAACAACAAGCTTTTTTATTTAACACTTTAGCAACGTAAAATAGGGCAAAAGCCTCCATTTCTGCACTAACAGGGTTAAAGTTGTTTGGGACTCTATTTAAAAATTGATTTACGTCAGTCATATAAACATCAAAGCAATCTGTACAAACTGTATTACCTTTTACAATAGAAATGTTATTTTCTTTTGCAGTTTCCTCTACAATATTATTTAATTCAGAACTAGCATTGGCTATGTGACAGTTATCATTATTTAAAGTTAAAGCAAAATTTCCTTCACTAAAAACTTGGTCAGCTAGAATAATGTCAAATAATTTTAATTCAGGTTTGTAACTTCCACAAGAACCAATTCTAATAATATTTTCAACATTATAAAATTTATATAATTCGTAACAATAAATTCCCATACTTGGCATTCCCATACCAGATGCCATAACAGTGATTTCTTTTCCGTTATATTTTCCCGTATAAGCATACATACCTCTTACTTTGTTAACTAATTTGTAGTTCTCGAGAAAGTTTTCAGCAATATATTTAGCGCGCATGGGGTCTCCTGGCATAATTACAGTTTTTGCAATTTCATCTATTTTTGCTTCATTATGTGGTGTTGGCATAAACAATTCCTCCTTTTAAATTTAAAATCTAGTGTTAGTATAACAATAAATAAGAAAAAATACAAATATTATAAAAATACTTGTAAAATATGAAAATAAGTGGTAAAATAGAAATAGATTTAAAAAAAACCGAATTTTTTTGTAGGTGATTTTTAAATCTTTTTTTGTTTTTGTCGGTTTATAAATAAAAGGAGGAAAACATGAACACAAAGTACATATTTGTAACAGGAGGAGTCGTATCAGGACTAGGAAAAGGAATTACAGCTGCATCGCTAGGGAGACTATTGAAAAACAGAGGATATAAGGTAACAATACAAAAATTTGATCCTTATATTAATGTAGACCCAGGAACAATGAACCCATATGAACATGGAGAAGTTTTTGTAACAGATGATGGAGCAGAAACAGATTTAGATTTAGGACATTATGAAAGATTTATTGATGAAAATCTAACTCATAATTCTAGTGTAACAATGGGAAAAGTATATTCTAGTGTAATTGAAAAAGAAAGAAAGGGCGAATACTTAGGAAAAACTGTACAAGTAATTCCTCATATAACAAATGAAATAAAAGAAAGAATTTATGGATTCGAAGAAACCGATACAGATATTGTAATTACAGAAGTTGGAGGAACAGTAGGAGATATTTAAGGGCTTTCTATTATAGAAGTTATTAGAGAAGTTGGTTTAGAAAAAGATCCAGAGGATGTTATATATATTCATGTAACGTTATTACCATATATAGCAGGTTCAAATGAAATAAAATCAAAACCAACACAACATTCTGTAAAAGAATTACAAGGATTTGGAATTAAACCAAACATTTTAGTGTGCAGAACAGAAACAGATATACCAGATAGTGTAAGAGAAAAATTATCATTATTTTGTAATGTAAGAAAAACAAGTGTTATTGAAAATAAAACAGCAGATTGCTTATATGCAGTCCCATTAATGTTAGAAGAAAAGGGATTAGCAAGAGAAGTTTGTAACCATCTAAAATTAGATAATTATATTCCAGATAATTCAAAATGGCAAGAAATGATAGATGATATTAGAAATATAGATAAAGAAAATGTAGTTAACATAGCAATTGTTGGAAAATATATAAAATTAGAGGACTCTTATATTTCTGTAATTGAAAGTTTATATCATGCAGGATTTGCTAACCATGTAAAAGTCAAAGTAGATTTAGTAGATTCAGAAACGATAAATAAAGAAAATGTAAAAGATAAACTTTCTAAATATGATGGAATCGTCGTACCTGGCGGATTTGGAAACAGAGGAATTGAAGGAAAAATAGAAACGATTCGTTATGTTAGGGAAAATAAAGTTCCATTTTTGGGAATATGTTTGGGAATGCAAATGGCAGTTGTAGAATTTGCAAGAAATGTATTAAATTTAAAAGATGCTAATTCGGCTGAACTAGATGAAAATACAAAAAATCCAGTTATTCATATAATGGAAGAACAAAAGGGAATAGATAAAAAAGGTGGAACAATGCGTTTAGGGGCGTACCCTTGTGTAATAAAAGAAGGAAGTTTGGCTAAGAAAGTATACGGAACTAATGAAATATCAGAAAGACATAGACATAGATATGAATATAATAATGATTATAGACAAAAATTGGAAGAGGCAGGATTAAAAGTTTCAGGAACATCGCCAGATGGACTATTAGTAGAAATTGTAGAATTAGAAGATCATCCATACTTTATAGCAGGTCAATTCCATCCAGAGTTAAAATCTAGACCTAATAGACCAGCTCCATTATTTGTCGGATTAATAAAAGCAGCTAAGAAATAATAAAGAAAATCACTTCATAGTAAAATATGAGGTGATTTTTTTTAAAATAGTAAAAAAAATTGACACAAAAGAAAAAAACAACTATAATAAATATGTAAACTATGTATTGTAGTTTTAAAGTCTTAGGAGATGAAAAGTTGAGAAAAAATAAAAGAGAAAATAAAAAATTAAATATAAAAGGAATTAAGAAGCCCAAGTTTATTGTGTTTACAGACAAAGATGGAACATTGAATTTAGAAGATCAACAATTAAGTAACACCCTAAAGTTAATTACAAAAATGGGTGGAATGGTAGTGCCAATAACAGGAAGAACAGTGGGAGATATAAAAGAAGACTTTAAGAAAAGAAACATAATGTTACCACCAATAATAATAGGTGATAATGGAGCAGTAGTTTACTCTACAGTTAAGGATGAATTTATTATTAAAAGAACATTAGAAAATGAAAAAGCTACTAAAATATTAAAGGCTTTTATTGATATGGGAGGAAAATCAGAACTAATAAGATATACAGATGGGAATCAGATTCATGCATCAAAAGAGCAAACAGTTAAAGAGTATTATAGAAATAGTAAAACTGCTAAGTTGCATTCAAAAATAGAAGACAAATTTAGAAAAAATAAAGACATAACAAAAATAACTTTAGCAGGAACTAAAAAAGAAATGGAAGAAATGAGTAAATATGCAGAGACATTAGGATTTTGGACTGATATGGATGCTACAAAATTTCCTAAAAAAGGTCAAGGAAATTATAGGTTAGATATAGCACCTAAAAATATTAGTAAAGGTAAAATGGTAAAAGCAATTGCTGGATATTTTAAACCAGAATATGGCTATATTTGTGTAGGAAATGGATATAATGATGTTTCTATGTTTAAACAGGCGATTGATGATGGAATGGTTGCAGCTATTATGGGGAATTCAGACCCAGAATTAATCAGTCAAATACAAGAATATGCAACCAAAAGTAATATAGGAAAGGCTGTAATTGTTCCAAGAGATATGAATAAAGCTAATAGATGGATACACAGAACTTCTAAAGTGATTGAAAGTCATATTAATGCAAATAAGTTTAGGGGTAAAAAACAAAAAAGAAAAAACAAAGCAATATTGCCAAATGTACCAAAAGTAAAAGTACCAAAAGTAATGAGTAATAAGCAATCTAATAATACTCGTACTCCAAAAACAAAAAATAAGGAAATTGAAAAATAAAATTATATTGCAAAAGCAAAACAAATTTATTAAAAAAATAAATAAAAAAGTTTAGAAATAGTATTGACAAAAGAAGAAAAAATATTTATAATCTATAATTGTCAGGAGGAGAAACTGCAGGTGTAGTTCAATGGTAGAACCTCAGCCTTCCAAGCTGATGACGTGGGTTCGATTCCCACTACCTGCTCCAAAATTCCTGACAATTATAAATTTATATTTATATGCAGGTGTAGTTCAATGGTAGAACCTCAGCCTTCCAAGCTGATGACGTGGGTTCGATTCCCACTACCTGCTCCAAATTAGAACAACTTACGAACTAAGAAGTTTGTAAGTTGTTTTTTCTATATCTCGATAATATATATCATATTTATCTAATTCATAAAGTATTATTTCTTTAAATAGTCTGATTCATTTATTGTTTGAATAATATAATTAACATCATCATATCGAGAAGTATCTGATTGAGAGACTAAACTACAAATTAAAAATTCTTTTCCATACATTTGATAAAGTACTATTAAGTTATAATCATCAGATAAAGAACCAGTTTTAATTCCTATTACATTTTTATTATAATAGTCTGATGTAGGGTCAAGAAAAGTATTTGTATTTTTCCAAGTTTGAGTACTACCATTTGGTAAAGTTGCTGTGTAAGAACTTTGAGATACAATGTCTCTAAACCATTGATTTTCTAATAATTTTTCTACAACTTTTTTTAGGTCTAATGCAGTTGTGCGTGCTTCTGTATCAAATCCACTTGGGTCATATAAAATTGTATCTTTATAGCCTTTGTCTTTCAAGTAACTATTTAAATTTTTCATAAAGACATTGATACGTTCTTTACTAGTTTTTGATTTGGGAGAAAGAATACTACCACAATAATCAGCAACTACGTAAGCTGCATCATTCCCAGAAGGTATTAACATTGCAGCAAACAAATTGTGCATAAAATACTTAGTTTCTTTGATGTTTGCAACAGATGAGCCAGGTTTGGTTAAAGAAATAGCTTCGTTGTTAGCAAAGACTATGCTATCTAAATCTGCAAGTGTTGTTGCATATTCAATAACAAACAATTTTGCTAAACTAGCAGGAACATGCTTTTCTTTCTCTTTTTTAGAAATAAAAACATTATCATTTGAAAGGTCAACTAATAGCAAAGATTTTGCATTATAAGAGCCCTCTATTGAATTTTCGAATAATAACATCCTAATCTGATTTTTGGCATTTCTAAAATTTTCTGGTTGCATTACCAAATAAATAAAAAAGATTCCCAATATTAATATGATTAAAAAGATTTTTACACCATTTATTCTTTTCTTTTTATTCTTATTTTTCATATATATAGTTACCCCCAATATACCTGTACTAAATGATTAACTAAACTATAACATAGATAATAATGAAATATATTTTATTAAGAAAACTTTAATATTTTATAAATAAAAAAATAAGAAATAGAAAAATTTATACAAAATAGTCATAATATTATCCTTGTCCTAATATAATATAGCATCAAGAAAAAAGGAGATATAAGTTATGGAAATTAAAAAAATAGCCAGTATAGTAGATAACGAATTTAGAAGGTATTTCAAAGATGATGAAAAAATAAAATCAATCTTTGTAGTGGGATCCATGGCATTTGATGATTATCAAGAAAGAGCAGATAATGATTATGATATACGAGCAGTATCTACAAAAGTAACGTCAAAACAAATACGAGATTTTGAAAAATTTTTAGCTAAATTGTCGCGAAAATTAACAACAAAAGACATCGGAGTTAATTACAGTTGCCTAGTTGGTCCAGTAAATCACAATATTTCTACAAAAGACAAAAATTTTCTAATACATGCTATGATTCATCAAGAAAGTCAATTAGATGACTTTTTACCGGTAACGCACAAATATTCATATGCTAAAAGATATAGAATTGTAGATGGGGAAGACTGCATTGGAAGATTTAAGACTGTGAGGTATACGATTGATGATATTTTAAATACACACGAGGGTCTAAATTACTGTATTGATATGTTAAGAAAAAGAGAATATAGGTATTTAACATGGGAAGTAGATGGAGAAAATTGCGAATTTACTTTTAGCCATGATGAAATGCCGAAAGATACAATATATGAAAATTGTTTTTATTCAACCAACAAATTCTTACAAAATTTAAGAAATTATTGCAATTGGAATGAAATTGATATGCCGGAAAATCAAATAGAAGCTGCAATGCAGTTATTAGGTACAGAAAATGATAGCAAAGAAGTAAGAAAAATTGTACAATGCCTTGTAACAAAAGATGAAGATCAAATGAAAATGTTGACAAATACACCAATAGAAACAACAATACCAATTTTGCAAGAATTTGGTAAAAATGTAAAAGCAATTGAAAACTTTTATAAAAAGAAGGGTAAGAAACATGGAAGAGTTTTACAAAAGACAAGTTGATGAAAAGTACATAATAGAAACATTAAAAAATCAATTAGTAGACAGTAAACAAAATGATTTAACACCAAAAGTGGTTTTGTTAGGTGGAGTTCCTGGAGCGGGAAAAACAGGTCTATGTGATTTTGTATTACAGCAAAACAAAGAAAGTGAATATGTTGTAATTGATGTAGATGAATATAGAAAATATTCACCAATTTTTACTCAAAATAATGAGGTACCAACAAGTGAGATGGTGGAATTATCTTGTGATTTTTGTAATAATGTTGCTAGTGAAATATTAGAATATTCATTGAAAAATAGAAAAAATATCATTATTAATACTTCGCTTCGTCAAAAAGATTTGATGATAAATTTTATTAATAATAAATTTATTCCAAATGGATATAGTGTAGATGTGTTATTAATAGCAACTTCATTAGAAGAATGCATAATTTCTTCTCAAGAAAGATATGAGAAACAGATAGAAGAAAAAGAATTTCCACGATTTACAACAATAAATTTTATAAAAGACTCCGAAATAAAAATATATGAGACAATGGAAGAATTAGAAAAAATAGAAAATGTAAATAAAATAGAAATATATAGAAGAGGAGAAAATGAGCAAAAACCACCAATAAAAGTATATGATAGTAGAGACAAAATAAAAAAATATAAAAATGCAATAGAAGCAATGGAAAAATGTAAAGAATATGAGAAAAGAAGAAAGACAGATAGAGAACAATTAGATAGAATAAAAGAGTTATATAAAAAGAGAAAAAAAAGACCTGCTAATCTAGAGGAACTAGAAATATTGTCTAAAATGGTAGAGTTTTATAAACAAAAAGCAAATTTAGAAAGAGAAGAAGATATAAAATAGAAACAAGCTGAAAACAGCTTGTATTTTTTTGCAATTTAGTGTAAAATACGTTTATATTGTAAATAATAAAAAAGATAAATTGGAGATGTGTCCCAGAATGGACAAAAATGTCCAAAAGGAAACGTCCCCAATTGGACATAGGAGGAAGCATGAAGTTTGTAACAGATGAAGAATCGAAAAAGGAATATAAGAAATTTTTAGAAAATCATGAAAGAAGTAATTTCCAACAATCATTAGAATGGGCAGAAGTAAAAAAGCCAAATTGGAAACCAGAGGTAATACTTGCAGAAGATGATGATGGAAATATTATAGGTTCACTATGTGTATGGATTCGTAAGATGCCTATATTTGGAAATATTATGTATGCATCAAGAGGTCCAGTATGTGATATACATGATATAGCAGTTATGAAACAATTGACAGATGGAGCAAAAGAATTAGCAAAAAAATATAATGCAATTGTATTAAGAATTGAACCAGATATATTAAGTTCAGACCAAATTTTTAGAGATATTGTAACCAATTTAGGATATAAAATAAAAGATGATGCTAAAGACTTTAAAGATGAAATTCAACCAAGGTATGTTTTTAGATTAGATATAAAAGGAAAAACAGAAGAAGAAGTAATGGCAGGTTTTAAACAAAAGTGGAGATATAACATACGTTTAGCAGGACGAAAAGGTGTAGTAGTAAAAGAAGGAACTAGAGAAGATTTAAAAGAATTTCATAAAATTATGATAGAAACAGGAAAAAGAGATGGTTTTATAATAAGACCATTAGAATATTTTGAAAAAATGTATGACTGTTTAGGACCAGAACACATGAAATTGTTAATGGCTTATTATGAGGACAAGCCAATATCAGGAGTTATTCCAATTTTTTATGGAAATAAAACTTGGTATTTGTATGGAGCAAGTAGCAATAGTCATAGAAACTTAATGCCAAACTACTTATTACAATGGGAAATGATAAAAATGGCAATTGCAAGACATGATGATATCTATGATTTTAGAGGTGTATCAGGTGTAGTAGACGAAAACCATCCACAATATGGATTATATAGATTTAAACAAGGATTTGGAGCAACATTTACAGAATTTATTGGGGAAATTTATATGCCATTTAAACCAATAACTTATAAATTATATCGTTTTTCAGAGAAGATGTTCCGAACGATAAGACAAATAAAAAGAAAGTTTTCAAAATAAAAGGAGAAACGAACGTTGAACACTTTAGTAATTAAAAAAGAAGATTTGAGACATAATATTGAACAAATAAAAAAATATGCTAATAAAAGTGGAAAAGATGATAAAGGAAATCCTTTAAAAATAATAGCAGTTGTAAAAGGAAATGCATATGGATTAGGAATAGTAGAATTTACAAAATTTTTAATTGATAATGGGATTTCATCTTTTGCAGTTTCAACAGTAGATGAAGCTTTAATATTAAGAAAAGCAGGAATAAAAGAAGAAATTTTAATGCTTTCTGCAACTGCTATTGAAGAAGATGTAAGAACTCTAATTCAAAATAATATTACAATTACAATTGGGTCAAAAGAAGATGCTAAAATAGCTGAAAAAATTGGAGAAGAGAATGGCAAAAAAATAAAAGCACATCTAAAAATAGATACTGGATTTGGAAGATATGGTTTTGTTTATAATAAAAGAGAAGAAATTGTAGAAACTATAAAAGAATTAAAAAATGTAAAAATAGAAGGAACTTTTACACATTTTTCAATTAGTTTCTTTGATGAGGAATATACTAAATTACAATTCAAAAGATTTATGGATGTAATAGAAGTATTAAAAATGAATGAAATAGATACAGGAATATTACACATATGTAATTCCTCAGCTTTTTTGAAATACCCTAATATGCATTTAAATGCAGTAAGAGTTGGGTCTGCATTTTTAGGAAGAATTTCTTTTGAGAATAGTATTGGATTAAAGAAAATTGCTTATCTAGAATCAGCAGTATCTGAAATAAAAGAACTACCAAAGGGATTTAACATTGGATATTCTAATACATATAAAACAAAAAAAGACATGAAAGTAGCTATTATTCCTTGTGGTTATATGGATGGAGTAAATATAATAAATGGTAAAGATATGTTCCGAATGGTTGATAAAATTAGATATATTGTAAGAGATATAAAGAATTTGTTAAAAAAACAAGCAATATATGTAAAAATAGCGGATAAAACATGTAGAGTTTTAGGAAGAATAGGAACATATCATATTACATGTGATATTGATGGGAAAGATATTAAAATAGGAGACAAAGTAACTTTCCAAGTTAATCCAAAGTTTGTAGATTCTAGTGTAAGAAGGGAGTACAGATAATAATGGAAGAACAAAACAAAGGAGAAAATAAAAAAGAAAGTTCATTAAAACAAGGATTCTTTAAGAAAGTATGGTATTCTATAACTAAAATAGAAAAATATCCAGATATGGCAGCAGAAGGCGTAGGGAGAACAATTGGTTATTTAGCTAAATTGGTAGCAGTTTTTTCTATTGTATTCTGTTTAGGAATGATGTATCAAACATATAATATGATTCAAGAAGGTGTAACTTATTTAAAAAATGAATTTCCAGAATTTTCTTATCAAGATGGAGTGTTAACAGTAGATTCAGAAAAAGAAATTGTTATATCAGAAGATGACTCTTTTGTAGGAAGAACAATTATTGATACAAAAGTAGAAGATGAGCAAAAAATAAATCAATATATCAATACAATTACAGAATCAGGTGAAGGTCTAATAATATTAAAAGATAGAGTTTTAATAAAAAACGGAGCAGTAGCTGGTACTATTACTTATTATTATAAAGATACTTTTGAACCAATGGGATTAAATACATTTTCAAAGCAAGATGTAATTCAATATGCTACTAGTAGTAAAGTTATATCATTATATGTTACTTTGTTTTTAACTATTTTTATTTATGCCTTTACAATGTATTTCTTAACTACACTTTCCGATGCTGTTTTATTAAGTTTCTTTGGTTATATAACTACATTATTGGCAAAAATAAGAATGAGATATGCAGCAATATTTAATATGTCAGTTTATGCATTAACTTTATCGATTATTCTGAATTTGTTGTATGTGGCAGTAAATATATTCATACCATTTGAAATGGAATACTTTCAAGTTATGTATGTGGCGGTAGCAACAATTTACTTGATAGCAGCAATTTTAATATTAAAAACAGAATTTGTGAAAAAACAGTTTGAGTTAATGAAAATTGCAGAAGTACAAGAAATTGTAAAAAAGGAAATGGAAGAAAAGGAAAGAAAAGACAAAGAAGAGCAAGAGAAAGAAGAACAAAAGAAAAAAGACGAAGAAGAGGAGAAAAAAGAAAAAGATAAGGAAGAAAAAGGTAATGGCGGTGAACCAGAAGGTTCTAATGCTTAACAAAGAAAAGCAAAAGGGGAAAAGGAGGAAAGATGAGTAAGAATAGGAATGAAAATAAAGAAAAGAACAAAAAGAATGATAAGAAAATATGGTTATTAGTAGCTTTAACAATAATATTAGTAGTATTAATAGCTATGTTAGGAGTATTTTTAGTACAAAATAAACAACAAGAAGAAAAAAATGTGTTAGCTTATACAGATTTAATTAAAGAGTTATCTTACGGAAATATAGAAAAAATAGAAATGAAAACAGGAAGTACAACTGTTAAAGTCAAAATGAAAAATGTCGAAGAAGAAAAGACAACAATAGTACCTAATACAGAGAGTTTTATAGAATTAGTACAAACTAAAGTGGCAGAAGGAAATGAAATTGAATTAATTCAAAAGTCTAGAAGTGTTGTGTCACAAATTCCAAGCATGATAATAACATTTTTACCAACTCTTATAATGGTTGCATTGTTTATTATGATATTTAAAATACAAGGTCTTGGAGAAAAAGGTAAAATTTATGATGATACAGAAAGAAAAACAAAAATTAAGTTTGATGATGTAGCAGGCCTAGATGAAGAAAAAGCAGAAATGATTGAAATTGTAGAGTTTTTGAAGAAACCAGAAAAATTTACTAAAATGGGAGCTAGAATACCAAAAGGTGTATTACTATATGGAAAGCCTGGAACAGGAAAAACTTTAATAGCAAAAGCAATAGCAGGAGAAGCTGATGTACCATTTATTTCAATGAGTGGATCAGAATTTATCGAAATGTTTGCAGGTCTTGGAGCATCTAGAGTTAGAAAATTATTTGAAAAAGCTAGAAAATTAGCGCCTTGTATTGTATTTATTGATGAAATTGATGCAATTGGTTCTAGAAGAACTTCGAATAGTGGAGCAGAAACAGAGAATAATCAAACATTAAATCAATTGCTAGTAGAAATGGATGGATTTAGTTCAGAAGAAACCATTATTGTTTTAGCAGCAACTAATAGACCAGAAATGCTTGATAAAGCTTTATTAAGACCAGGAAGATTTGATAGACAAATAACTATTCCAACTCCAGATTTAAAAGGAAGATTAGAAATATTAAAAATTCACTCAAAAGATAAAAGATTATCAGACGACGTGAATTTAGAAAATATAGCAGAAGATACGGCAGGACTTACAGGAGCAGAACTTGAGAATATCTTAAATGAAGCAGCAATTATAGCGACAAAAAATAAACATGAAGATATTGAGAATAGCGATGTAGAAGAAGCTGTAAAGAAAGTAACAGTTGGATTAGAAAAAAGAACAAGAGTTATGTCTCAGAAGGACAAAAAATTGACAGCATATCATGAAGCTGGACATGCTGTAGTAAGTAGATATTTGCCAACACAAACTAATGTAAAAGAAGTATCTATTATTCCAAGAGGTATTGCTGGTGGATATACAATGTATAAATCAGATGAGGATAAATATTATATTTCTAAAACTGAAATGCAAGAAAAATTAATTGCTTTATTAGGAGGAAGAGCAGCAGAAAAATTAGTATTAGATGACATTTCAACTGGTGCAAGTAATGATATTGAAGTAGCAACAAAAATTGCAAGAGATATGGTAACAAAATATGGAATGAGTGATACTTTAGGACCAATAGATTTCCAAGGAAAAGAACCATACGAAATGCAAATGTTTGGAGAAAATATTGGAGATAAAATAGGGGAAGAAGTAAAAACTCTTATAGATATAGCTTATCGTGATGCTATAAGTTTATTACAAGAGCATAGAGATAAATTAGATATGATAGCACAAGCGTTATTGGAAAAAGAAAAAATAAATGAAGAAGACTTTAAGAAATTCTTTGAAAATTAAATTATCTTGTTAATTGAAAAATAAAAGAAAGAAGGAATCCTAAAAATGGATTCCTTCTTTTTTAAAGAACAGAAAGCTTTTTCCTGGAGAAAGTGCTAAAGCTTTTCCAGTTTTTTTAGTATATTCGTTCAGAATATACTTGATTTCTTTATATAAAGGATATGATGAAATCATGATGTATTGCATCATTTCTGATGAATATCTACCTAGGTAGACCAATCCTTTAATATTGAAATCCTTCCCAGCTCCTTGAGGAGCTGGTACTATATATCCAGAAAAACTATTGCCTTTCTTTATTAATTCATTTTCCTCTTGGAAAACTTTTTGAAACTCTTTTTCAAGTTCCTTTTTGACAATCTCATTAAATTTCTCTTTCTGTTCCATTTCCCATTCTTGATGTGCATTAACTACTTTGTGTAACATTTTCTTTTTCCTCCATTTTTCTTTTGTGTAATATTTTTACATAATATCTCATATTTTTCATCACTAACTTCGTGAGTACTCTATATGAGATTGTAAAAAAAATAATTTAACAGTATTTACCGTTAACATAATTATACCATAAATTCTCTATAATATCAAATTACTTTTTAAAAAAGTAAACTTTTCGCTACTAGTCGATAGCATAAAACTTAAATATAAAAATCATTAAATAGTAACAACTTGTTTTATATAATATAACGTGATAAAATATAGAAAAATAGAGAGAAGGTGTGATTATGACAATAAGAGAAACAATAAGAAAAGGAATGATAACATTAAAAAATAATGGAATAGATGAACCAAATCTAAAAGCTAGATTATTAATGCAATTCATTTTAAATAAACCAAGGCAATACTTATTAGTTTATGATAATCATACCCTAACTTTAAGGCAAGAAGTAGATTATTTTAAAGCAATCAAAAAAGTTTCAAACGGAGTACCACTTCAACATATAACACACATGCAGGAATTTATGAAAATGAATTTCTATGTAAATGAAGATGTCTTAATACCAAGACCTGATACTGAAACTTTAGTAGAAGAAGTTATAAAAATAGCAAAAAAAATAAATGCAAAAAAAATATTAGATTTATGCACAGGAAGTGGGGCAATAGCGATATCGCTTGCAAAGTATGTTGAAGGGAGTAATATTACAGCAGTAGATATAAGCCAAAAGGCATTAAGAATAGCTAAATTAAATGCAAAAAATAATAATGTAGAAAATCAAATAACATTTGTAGAATCCAATTTATTTAATGAAATGGCAAAAGAAAAATACGATATAATTGTTTCTAATCCACCATATATAAAAAAAGAATTAATAAAAAAATTAGATAAAGAAGTGCAAAAAGAACCTACGATTGCCTTAGATGGAGGTTATGATGGTTTGGATTTTTATAGAAAAATTATTCATCAATCTGATGAATACCTTAAATTTAATGGATATTTATGTTTAGAAATTGGATATGATCAAAAAATAGATGTTATAGAATTAATTGAAAATGAAGAAAAATATATTGGTACGTATTGTAAAAAAGATTTATATGGAAATGATAGAGTTATTATAACAAAACTATCATAAAAGAAATTAAGAAGAAAGGAGCAATAAATGTCTTTTTCATCAGAAATAAAACAAGAATTAAATAAAACAAGTAATTTAGCAAATAAAGAAATCGTAAAAAATGAATTAATAGGTTATTTGATTTCTGGAAATATTGATATAGTCGATAATAAAAATATCAAATTTTCAACTGAAAGTGATTACAATATTAATAGATTTTCAAAATTATTAACAAATTTAGATATAAATCATAATATAGAAGTTGTTGGGAAAATATTTGTTATAACAGTAAAAACAAAAGATATAGCCTCATTGATAAAATATGAAAACAATCAAATTTTTTTAGATAAAGAAAAAGTAAATAAAGAAGAGTTTTTTAGAGATATAGTAAGAGGCGTATTTTTAGGTTCTGGTTCAATAAATAATCCAGAAAATAAATATCATTTGGAAATAGTATTTAATAACGAAAAAAATCTTGATGATATAATTGAAATATTACAAAAATTAGGAATTAACACGAAAAAAATGATAACACAAAATAAATATTCTGCCTATATAAAAGAAGGAGAAGAAATTTCTAGATTTTTAGCATTAATAGGTGCTAATAAAGCAGTTATGAAATTTGAAGATATCAGAATAAAAAAAGAAATGAGAGGTAAAGTAAATAGATTAGTAAATTGCGAAACAGCTAATTTAAACAAAACTATTAATGCATCTATTGAACAAATTTCAGCAATTAGAAAATTACAAAACAAAGGAAAATTTAACAAATTAGATGATAATTTAAAAGAAATAGCAAATTTAAGATTAGAAAATCCGGATATGTCATTAGGAGATTTAGGAAAATTACTAAAACAGCCAGTAGGAAAATCAGGAGTAAATTATAGATTAAAAAAAATAATGGAGATAGCAAATGAATAAAAAAGAATTAGGGATTTATGTTCATATACCATTTTGTAAACAAAAATGTTATTATTGTGACTTTATTTCTTTTTCAGGAATAGAAGATAAGGAAGAAGAATATGTGAAAGCAATTGAAAAAGAAATAGATAGTTATAATCTGGAAAAATATTGTGTAACAACAATTTATTTAGGAGGGGGAACACCTTCTTATTTGTCAGCAAAGAGTATTGAAAAAATATTAATAAAACTAAAAGATAAATTAAAAAATAATCAATTAAAGTGGGAAAAGATAGAAATAACAATAGAAGTAAATCCAGGGACAGTAACAAAAGAAAAATTAGAAGGTTACAAAAAATTAGGAATAAACAGATTAAGTATTGGCTTACAAGCAACTCAAGATAAATTATTAAAACAAATAGGAAGAATACATACATATAAAGAATTTGAAGAAACATACAAAAATGCAGAAGAAACGGGATTAAAAAATATAAATGTGGATTTAATGATTGGATTACCAAACCAAAATATACAAGATATAAAAGAAAGTTTAGAAAAAATAGTAAACTTAAATCCAAGTCATATAAGTGTCTATTCATTAATAATAGAAGAAGGAACATTAATTAAAAAACTATTAGAAGAAGGAAAATTAGAATTGCCAAAAGAAGATGAAGAAAGAAGAATGTATTGGTATGTAAAAAATTTTTTGGAGCTTAAAGGATATAATCATTATGAAATTTCTAATTTTTCGAAAAAAGGGAAAGAATCAAAACATAATCTAAATTGTTGGAATCAAAAAGAATATATTGGATTTGGCGTAGCTGCACATTCTTATATTAATGGAGTTAGATATTCTAACACAGAAAAAATAGAACAATATATTGAAAACATGAAAAAAATACAAAATAATAAAAAAGCAATTTATAAAATTCATGAAAAGCAGACTATTGAGGACAAGCAAAAAGAATATATGCTATTAGGATTAAGGAAAATAAAAGGAGTTTCTATAAAGAAATTTAAAGAAAAATTTATTGAAAATCCAATTTTTTTATTTAGAAAAGAATTAGAAATTTTAATAAAAGAAAAATTAATAGAAATAGATGGAGATAAAATAAGACTTACTAACAAAGGATTAGACTTCGCAAATCAAGTGTGGGAACAATTTATATAAAAAGAAAAAATGTTCGCAAAAAGTATTGACAATTTTAAAAATTGAAGATACAATAAAGGCGAACATTTTTTTAGTGTAAACATTTTTGTATTGAAAATCAATAAACTATATGATAAAATATTACTTATAAAGAAAAAGGGGATGATTATATGAAAAATATAAATGATTTTATAGAGTTGGCAAAAAGAAAAGGAAAGATAAAAGATATAAAAGAAGCTTTTAAAGAATATCCAGTAGAAGAAGAATGGCATAAAGGAAAAATTGAAAATATACTACAGGTAGGAGAAGAAAAAGAAGAATATTTCTTATATGAAGTAGGAGATATTGTTTTTGTGAATGAATATAGATATGACAATGGTAGTAAAGGTCAAAATCATTTATTTGTAATAATTGAACAAAATAATTTAGCGGTACCTATTGAAAATTTTGGAATGCTAATATCATCGAATTTAAAGAAAATGAAATATAAAACAAATAAACTTATACATAAAGACAATAAAAATGGATTGCATAAGGATAGTATTGTAAAAACAGATGTAATATATAAAATATCAAATGAACAAATATTATTTAAAATAGGAGAGGTCGATTTGGCTAAAATCGAAGAATATAAAAAGAGTTTTTATGAAAATATGAATGAAGAAAGTTAAAAATCGGAGGTATAAAATGATAGCCACATTACATATAAAAAACATAGGAATTATAGAAGATTTAAGTATAGATTTAAATAAAGGACTAAATGTTTTAACAGGAGAAACAGGAGCTGGAAAAACATTAATTATAGATTCGTTGCAAATTATATCAGGAGGAAGATTTTCAAAAGATATGATAAGAAAAGGAGAAAATAATTCCTTTGTAGAGTTATGTATGTGTAGCCCTGAAACTGGAGAATTCGAAGACGGAAATATTATAGTTTCAAGAGAAATTAATTTAAACGGAAAAAATATGTGTAAAATAAACGGAAGAATGGTAACAGTAAGTGAATTAAAAGAATTTATGAAGGATTTTATAGAAATCCATGGACAAAATGATAATCAAAATTTGTTAGATAATAAACAGCATTTAGGATATTTAGATGGATTTATAGGAGAAAAAATAAAAAAATTAAAAGAAAAATATGAAGTTTTATATAAAGAGCATAATCAAATAGAACAAGAGTTAAAGGAAAACTATGGAGATGATAAACAAAAACAAAGACAATTAGACTTATTACAATATCAAAAAAATGAAATAGAAGAAGCAAATTTAAAACTAAAAGAGGATGAAGAACTAGAAGAAAAAAGAAAGGTTATGTTAAATTCAGAAAAAATAGTAGAAAATTTACGGACAAGCAAATAGTTTAATAGAAGAAAATTCAATTGACAGTCTTAGTATGGCTATTAGATCTTTAGAAAAAATAGAAATGATAGATGAAAAATATGAAAAAGTATCTAGTAATTTAAAAAGTATTTATTATGAATTACAAGAAATATCAAGAGATATTTGTGGATATAAAGAAGATACATATTTTGATGAGGACGAAAGAAATTATATTGAAAAAAGACTAGATTTAATATATTCTTTAAAAAGAAAATATGGAAATAGCATACAAGAAATTTTAACTTATAAAGAAGAAATAGAAAAAGAAATAGAGCATATAGTAAATTTAGAAGAATATAACATAGAATTAAAAAATAAAAAACAAGAAATTGAAAAACAAATGAATTTGCTAGCAGAACAAATTCATAAAATAAGAAAAGTAGAAGCGGAAAAATTAAGTGAAAATATCAATATACAATTAGAAGAATTAGAAATGAAAAATGCAAAAATTAATATACATGTAGATTATATTGATAATGAATATTTTAAAACAGGAAAGGATATAGTAACATTCTATATTAGAACAAATGTAGGAGAAGATGAAAAAGAATTATCAAAAATTGCATCAGGAGGAGAGATGTCTAGAATAATGTTAGGAATAAAAAAAGTTCTAGCAGATACAGACACAATACCAGTACTAATATTTGATGAAATTGATACTGGAATTAGTGGAAAAGCAGCAAATGCAGTAGCAAACAAATTAAATGCTATATCAAAAAAACATCAAGTCCTATGCATATCACATTTACCAAATATTGCAGCAATAGCAGATTATAATTATTTTATTAGTAAAAACATTGATCAGGAAAGAACTAGAACACAAATAAGATTATTAAAAGAAGATGAAGTAATAAAAGAGATTGCTAGAATTTCTTCAGGAGAGGTTAATGAAGTAACTATAAAATATGCAACAGAATTACGAAATAAAAAAGCATCATAATTTAATAAATGAAAAAAATGCAATAGCAGTAGTACAAATTAAGTATTAAGCTATTGCGTTTTTTATGTATATTCTACTAAAAAATGTGTAAAATAAATATGAGATAAAATGGAAAAATAAGGAGGAAAAAATGAAAGATTTTTTAAAAATTGAGGACATAAAGGCAATACAAATATTGGACTCAAGAGGAAATCCAACGGTTCAAGTAGAAGTTATGACAGAAGATGGATTTATAGGAGTAGCATCTGTCCCATCTGGGGCATCAACTGGAAGTTTTGAAGCAGTAGAATTGCGTGATGGAGATAAAAATAGATATTTAGGGAAAGGTGTAGAAAAGGCTGTTGAGAATGTAAACAAAAAAATTGCTAAAAGACTAATTGGTATGAATGTGTATGAACAAAGAAAAGTGGATGAAGAAATGATTAAATTAGATGATACACCAAATAAATCTAATTTAGGAGCAAATAGTATTTTAGGAGTTTCATTAGCGGTAGCAAAAGCAGCAGCAAATTCATTAGGAATGGAATTACATCGATATATAGGTGGAATTAATGGAAAAGAATTACCAATTCCCATGATGAATATATTAAATGGAGGAAAACACTCAGATAATAATATTAGTATACAAGAATTTATGATAATGCCGATAGGGGATATTACGTTTAGTGAAAGATTGCGTAGAGGAGTAGAAATTTATCATACATTGAAAAAAGTTTTGAAGGAGAAAGGATATAGTGTAGGTGTAGGAGATGAAGGTGGTTTTGCACCAAATTTAGAGAATGAAGAACAAGCATTGGATGTTATTGTAGAATCAATAAAAAAAGCCGGATATGAACCTGGTAAAGATATCATGTTAGCATTAGATATAGCAAGTACAGAGATGTATGAAGAGGCACAAAAAATAGGCAAAACAGGTTATTATTTTTGGAAAACGAAACAATATAAAACAAAAGATGAGATGATAGAATATTTAATAGAATTGTGTAATAATTATCCTATTTTTTCAATTGAAGACGGCTTAGCAGAAGAAGATTGGGAAAGTTGGCAGACTTTAACAGAAAAACTTGGAAATAAGGTTCAATTGGTAGGAGATGATTTATTTGTAACAAATAAATCAAGATTAAGACGAGGAATTGAAAAAAATATTGCAAATGCAATATTAATAAAGCCAAATCAGATAGGAACTTTAACAGAAACCTTAGATACTATTCAAATGGCAAAAGCAAAAGGGTATCAAACTGTAATTTCTCATCGCTCTGGAGAAACAGAAGATACGACTATTGCAGATATAGCAGTTGGTGTAAATGCAGGGCAAATAAAAACAGGTGCACCATGTAGAACTGATAGAGTTGCTAAATATAATAGATTACTATATATAGAAAATGAAATATAATAAAAAGAAAAGCAATATATTAATATGAAAAAGGAAGGATGTAAAAAAATTATTATCTTTCTACATACTTCCTTTTTAATTATTTTTATATATTATTTTATATTTCTATTAAGATTTCTCCATTTTATAAATGAGAATACAAGGAATCCAACAACTAATACACTAGCTGTAATTAATAATGTTGTCATACCAGCTTTTGGTAATTCAGCAGGTGGTTCGGTAAGCTTTAATTTTGGTGTAACATCAGATGTTTTTGCTTGTTCTTCATCATTAAAATCTGTATAAGTAATATCTACTTTTTCATTAGTATCTAATATTTTATCAACAATACTGCTAGAAAAGTCTTCTTTTAATTTTAATGTATATTGTACAGTTGCTGTTTCACCACTTGCAAGCTCTGGTATTGTCCAAGTAATTGAATTATTTGTTTTATCTACTTCTGCTGAGATTGTTCCAATATTTGCTTCTGATACATAGGCAAAGTCAAAATTATCAATGATTTCTTGTGGGAAATAATCTACAACTGTAATATCTTTGTAAACTCTTGAAATTGGTAATAAAGAATTATAAATATCAGTTGTAATAGTTGTTTCTACTTTGTCATCTGTAACATAATAGAATTTTCCAACTGTTGGATTTTCTGATGTTCCAAATATTTCAGAAATTATTTGTCCAAAAGACTTAGAAACACCAACTGGTACATAATTTTCATCGTCGATACCAGTTAACATAGTTACAACATCGATTCCATTAGCATCTAATGTTTGTAATTGAGATTTTGTTTTTGCGATTACATCATCAGAATAATAAGTTTTATCATAATCAATTGCAACGTTTGGTACACCATCAGTTAATACAATGATGTATTTATTGTTAGCTTCTTCGGAAAATTGACTACTAGCTAATGATAATCCGGCTTGTAAGTCTGTTCTAGGACCATTTGCTTCGATATTAGAAATAGCATTTGTTAAAGCTGTAACATCATTACTTAAAGTTGAAAGAACACTTGCGTCTTCAATAGTACCTTCTTTTGAAACATCTGTATTAGTAGAGAAAGTAACAAGTCCAACTTTTAAACTTTCGTTATCCTCTAAAAGATTAGATACTAATGTTTTAGCAGAATTGAATATTAAATCTTTTCTTGTTCCGCCAGTTGAAACTTCTTCATTCATACTATCAGAGTTATCAAGTACTAGTACAATTTCACCAGTAGGTTTTAAAGCTTCTTCTTCGTTTGTTACTTGTAATTGTAAAGTTACTTCTTTATTATTCAAATTTTTTGCAACTAGTTTCTTTTCAAATTTTGAATGTTCTCCAAATTCAATTGTGCAAACAGGTTCTTCTACTACACTCATAGTTACAGTACTATATGAAGCAAAAGAGATGTTTGCTAATAAAATACATAATAGAAATACAGTTATAAAAATTTTCTTTTTCATATAAATATTTCACTCCTTCATTTAATTTGTATAATATATAACTATTTTAACACAACTGAAAAAATATACAACAATTTCTTCAAAAAAAATTAAAAAAGTATTGAAAAAGAAGGAAAAATATGTTAAAATTATATTTGTGAATTAATAAAGCCGATGAAAAAGCAAAGTATATATATGAAATAATATGAAAAGAGAAAATGACCTAGGCTGGAAGTCATTGATATTACATATATAGAAATTTCACTTTTGAGGTCTTTTTCTGAAAATAAAAAAGTAGGAGAAAGCGGTTGAACCGTTAAAACTTGAATGAGATTAGTAAAGCTAATGAAATTAGGTGGTACCACGAAAGATGACCATTTCGTCCTATGTGTAATAGGGGGAAATGGTTTTTTTGAATCAAAGGACAAATTGAATTTTAAATAAAATTTAATAAAGGATGTTGATATAAATGAATCGAGAAAAATGTTTGAAATATTATTTTGATTCCAAAATATATAGCAATCAAGAAATAGAAAAAAATATTGAAGAAACAAAAAAAGAATTTCCTAAAAAAGATGTTAAAGTAGATATACAGCTAAATCAATTTGGCGTGTATGTCATTACTTTTTATTTTGAAAATAAAAATACAATATGGAATAAAATAAAAATTTATTTTAGAAGAAAAAGTAAGAAACCATTACTATTACAAGAAAAGAATGAAAATAAAAGTAAAACAAAAAATCGATTAGAAAAATATTATGGTCGTCAATATGGACAATATAAAGAAACAAAAACGTATAGGCCATATTAAAAAATGTAAAGAAAAGGAGTTAGATGCATGAAAGAGGAAATTTTGAAAATAGAAGAGGCTTCACAAAATAGTATAAAAGAATGTGAAGATATTAAACTATTAAATGAGTTAAAAGTAAAAAATAAAAAAAAAAAAGGTGAATTAACAGCAGTGTTAAGAACAATGGGAAAATTAAGCCCAGAAGAAAGACCAGTCATTGGTAGTTTAGTAAATCAAGTAAGAGATAAACTAACTCTTTTATTTGAACAAAAAGAAAAAGAATTACAAAAGAAAGAATTATTAAAAAAATTAGAAACAGAGAATATAGATGTTACAGAACCAAGTAAAAAAATAACACTAGGCTCATTACATCCAATTACACAAATTATTAATGAAGTAGAAGAAATATTTTTAGGAATGGGATATGAAATAGCAGATGGACCAGAGGTAGAAAAAGCAATATATAACTTTGACAAACTAAACACACCACCAGATCATCCAGCAAGAGATATCCAAGATACATTTTATATTACAGAAGATATTTTATTAAGAAGTCAGACATCACCAGTACAAGCGAGAGTAATGGAAAATCAAAAACCACCAATTAAAATTATTTGTCCAGGAGCAGTTTATCGTTCAGACAGTGTAGATGCAACACATTCACCAGTGTTTCACCAAGTAGAAGGATTGGTAGTAGATAAAGACATTTCTATGACAGATTTAAAAGGAACATTAGAAATGTTTGCTAAAAAATGTTTAGGAGAAAATACAAAAATTAGATTTAGACCACATCATTTTCCATTCACAGAACCAAGTGCAGAAGCTGACGTATCATGTTTTGTATGTGGAGGAAAAGGATGTAGAGTATGTAAAGGAGAAGGTTGGATAGAACTTTTAGGATGTGGAATGGTACATCCAAATGTTCTAAAAAATTGCGGCATAGATCCAGAAGAATATTCAGGGTTTGCTTTTGGATTTGGTGTAGAAAGAATAGCTATGGCAAAATTTGGAATTGAAGATATGAGATTATTATTTGAAAATGATGTTAGATTTTTAAAACAATTTTAATTTTTTTGAGAAGAGTTTTTTTGAGAGAAGATGTTTTTTGGGACGGAGTAAAAAAACATCTTTCAGATAAAACAATATCAATAAAAATAAAAAGAAAAAGGAGATGTTTTTTTACTCCGTCCCAAAAAACATCTCTTCTCAAAAAACATCTAAGGAGTGTTAAAATAGTGGGATTATTAGGATTATTTGGCGAAAAGAATAAGATATATTCTTTAAAAGCAGCAATGACAGAGTTAGAAAAGTTAGAAAAAAGAGGAAAATATAATTATACTGCAAAACCAGAAGGAAATGGATATAGAATAGTAACGCAAGAAGAAGTAGCAAAAGATATAAATCAATATAAAGTAAATAGGGCAAATCAAGGCAATTTTACAGAAAATCCAAGAAAGGACTTTCTAAATGAAATATCAGGAAATGGTATTTATAAAAATATGGATAATACTAAAAGAACAAACAATGTGGTAAATTATAACAATTGGCAAGCTGCTAAAAATTATCAAAAGCGAAAAGACACTCAATCACAAGATTGGGTAAAATAAAAAAGAGGAGAGTAAATATGAAGGCAAGTATTGAATGGTTAGAAGAATATAGTGATATTGATGTTGATAGTGTAAAACTAGGAGACATCTTAACAATGACAGGCTCTAAGGTAGAGACAATAGAGCAAAAAGGAAATGACATAAAAAATGTGGTGGTAGGAAAAATATTAGAAATCAAAAAACATGAAGATTCAGACCATCTAGTGGTAACACAAGTGGATTTAGGAAATGAAAAGGTTCAAATAGTAACAGGAGCCGATAATATAAAAGAAGGCGATATTGTTCCAATTGCGAAAGATGGTTCTGAATTGCCAGGTGGAGTGAAAATAAAAAAAGGACTATTAAGAGGAAAAGAATCTTGTGGAATGATTTTTTCTGTTGGAGAGTTAGGGTTAACAGTTACAGATTATCCAGGACAAATTGAAAACGGAATTATGATTTTAGACAAAAGCTTAGAAAAAGAGCTAGGAAAAGATATTGTAGAAGTATTAAATTTAAAAGAAGACATTATTGATTTTGAAATCACACCAAATAGACCAGATTGTTTGTCTATTGAAGGTTTAGGAAGAGAAGTAGCGGTTTCTTTAGGAAAAGAATTTAAAAATCCTAGAAAAAATATTGACGAAATGAAAGTAGAAGACAAAAAAGAAATAGAAGGCTTGAGAGTAGATATTACAGCTCCAGATTTATGTTATAGATATATAGCAAGAGTAGTTAAAAATGTAAAAATAGCGCCATCACCAGAATGGATGAGAAGAAGATTAAAAGCTTGTGGAGTAAGAAGTATTAACAACATAGTAGATATTACAAACTATGTTATGTTAGAAATGGGTCAACCAATGCATGCTTTTGATATTAATTCTATCGAAGGAAAGCATATTACAGTTAGACGTGCTAAAAATGGTGAAAAAATTACAACTTTAGATGAACAAGAAAGAGAACTAGATGAAAACAACTTAGTAATTGCAGATGAGAAAAAAGCAGTTGCCATTGCAGGTGTAATGGGAGGTTTAAATTCAGAAATTGAAAATGACACACAAACTGTAGTATTTGAGTCAGCTGTATTTTATGGTGGAAGTGTAAGAAAAACAGCTAAAAAAGTTGGGTTAAGAACAGAAGCATCTTCAAGATTTGAAAAAGGATTATCTTCAGAAAATGCTTTAAGAGCTGTTAATAGAGCGGTAGAATTAGTAGAGCTTATTGGAGCAGGAGAAGTAGTTGAAGGAAAAATAGATGTTTATCCAACTAAACAAAAAATAAATAAAATAAAATTAGATGTTGACAAAATTAATAATCTATTAGGAACTAATATAGAAAAACAAGATATGATTAACATATTAGAACAATTAGATATCAAAGTTGAAAATGATATAGCAATTGCTCCATATTTTAGAATGGATTTAGAGTTTGTGGCAGATTTGGCAGAAGAGATACTTAGAATTTATGGATACGACAAATTAGAAACAACTCTAATTAAAGCAGATACAACTTTAGGAATTAGAAATAAAGAACAAAAAATCGAAAAAGCAATTAAAGAGGTTCTAGTTAATAGTGGACTTTCAGAAATATACACATATGGATTTGTTAGTGAAAAGGACTTAGAAAAATCAAAAATTAATGAAGAATTAATAAAAAAATCAATTACAATTATGAATCCATTAAGTGATGAATACAAATTAATGAGACCAACAACTGTTCCAAGTATGATGCAAACATTAGCAATAAATGCAAATAAGAAAAATCAAAACGCAAAATTATTTGATGTTTCAAGAAATTATAGAAATATTAATAATGAAGTGCAAAATGGAGAAGTGCCATTACAAGAAAATATTTTAACAATAGGTATGTATGGGGATGATGTTGATTTTTATACATTAAAAGGGCTAATGGAAAATGTATTAGAGACAGTTAATGTAAATAGATATGATGTAGTAAAAGAAACAAAAAACGAATCTTATCATCCAGGAAGATGTGCTAATATAAAAGTAGGAACAGATGTAATTGCTACTTTAGGTGAAGTACACCCAGAGGTATTAATGAATTATGATATACCAAAAAGAGCTTATCTATTAGAAGCAAATATCACGAAAATTGTAAAATATTCTAAAGCAAATAAAAAATATGTAGAAGTACCAAAATTCCCAGCAGTAGAAAGAGATATTGCAATGATTGTAGACGAGAGTGTTGAAGTTGGTCAAATAGAAAAAATAATTACAAAGAAAAGTAAAAAATTATTAGAAAGTGTAAAACTATTTGATATTTATAGAGATGATAAAATAGGAGAAGGAAAGAAAAGTGTTGCTTATAGCTTAATTTTTAGAGATAAAAACAAAACATTAAGTGATGATGAAATTAATACAATTATGAACAATGTTATTACAGAGTTAGAAAAGAATTTAGGAGCAGAACTAAGAAAGGCATAAGTGTTTTATAAAAATTTAAATAATAAAAATACTAGACAAAGATAAAAAAATATAATAGAATAGCATTAGAAAAAAAGGGAACAAAGGAGAAGATATGTATGGAAAAAGAAAAGAAAAATCCAACAGAAAATGCGAATAACACAAAAGAAGTAGAAAGAGCAAAATTAAGTCCTGCAGCAACTGTTATACTTACTCTAGTAGCAGCTTTAGGAATGATTGTATTATTTAGAATCATGTATTACTTTATCGTAGGTGCATAAAGAAAGAAGATAAATATTATAGATAAACTATTCGAAAGGTTAATATAGTTATTGTTCAGCCTTGATTAAAATTTATATTAGTTTAAACACCGCGTAAGCGACCAAACGAGCTGAAAGCGAGTGCGATAGTAGCAACCTACATTTTATTTTATATTAATAGGTTGCTACACACAAGGTGTTTTTTAATAATATAAATTTTAATCAAGGCTGAACAGTAACTTAATATATAATCTTTCGATTTTTTTGCCTAAAACACTTGACAAATCTGTAAAAATGGTGTAAAGTATATTAGCATTACAAAAAGAAAAGAGGTAATTACTATGGAGGAAAAGGTAAAAATTAGTATGTTATGTGAGTTTTATGGAAAACTTTTAACGGAAAAGCAATTTGAATTCATAGATGATTACTATAATAATGACTTGTCACTATCTGAAATTGCAGAAAATAACAATATAACAAGACAAGCCGTTAGAGACATCATAAAGAAAGGGGAGAAAAAACTTTTCGAATACGAAGAAAAGCTAATGTTTATGAAAAGGACGTTAAATCAAGAAAAGAAAATTGAAAAGGCTTTATCTGAATTAACAAAAATACAAAAAGATTATTCAGACAAACAAATAGCAAGTGTTTTAGAAAGTGTAAAAAAAGAATTAAGCTGTTTAGTTTAAGAGTAAAGTACAAGAAAGAAAAAGTTAAGAATAGGAGTTGAAATTATGGCTTTTGAAGGATTATCTTCTAGATTACAAGAAATAACAAGAAAAATTAGAGGAAAAGCAAGAATAACAGAATCAGACTTAAAAGAAATGCTAAGAGAAGTTAAACTTGCACTTCTAGAAGCAGATGTTAACTATAAAATAGTAAAGGATTTCATCGAAACTATTCGAGAAAAGGCACTTGGTCAAGATGTTTTAAAATCTTTAACACCAGGGCAACAAGTTGTAAAAATTGTTAAGGACGAATTAGTAGAATTACTTGGAGGAACAGAAAGTAAAATTAATTTTACACCAAATCCACCAACTGTAATTATGCTAGTAGGTCTTCAAGGTTCAGGAAAAACAACTACATCTGGAAAACTTGCTAACTTACTTAGAAAACAAGGAAAAAATCCATTATTAGTAGCTTGTGACGTATATAGACCAGCAGCTATTAAACAATTACAAGTAGTAGGAAAACAATTAAACATTCCAGTATTTAGTAATGAATCCTCAAAAGATGTTGTACATATAGCAAAGCAAGCTATGTCAACAGCAATGTCTAAGTTGAATGATGTAGAAATTTTAGATACAGCAGGGCGTTTGCATATTGATGAAGCATTGATGGACGAACTAAAAAATTTAAAAGCTGGTATCAAACCACATGAAATATTGTTAGTAGTTGACAGTATGACAGGTCAAGATGCTGTAAATGTAGCTGAAAAGTTTAATGAAGCCTTAGGAATTGATGGTGTTGTACTAACCAAATTAGATGGTGATACTCGTGGTGGTAGTGCATTATCTGTAAAAAAAGTAACAGGAAAACCAATTAAATTTGCAGCAACAGGAGAAAAACTAAATGACATAGAAGTATTTCATCCAGATAGAATGGTAAGTAGAATTCTAGGAATGGGAGATATCTTATCTGTTATTGAAAAAGCAGAAGAATCTTTTGATTTAGAACAAGCAGAAAAGTTAGAAAAGCAACTAAGAAAAAAGGAATTTGACTTAGATGATTACTTAGCACAGATAAGACAAATTAAAAAAATGGGTTCTTTCTCATCATTACTAAAAATGATTCCAGGAATGAATCAGTTAAAAGATGTAAAAATAGATGATAAAGAATTTGTAAAAATAGAAGCCATTATTTGTTCTATGACAAAGCAAGAAAAAAGAGATACAAGGATTTTGAATGCTAGTCGTAGAAGACGTATTGCAGAAGGTAGTGGAACAACAGTACAAGACATCAATAAATTTATTAAATCATTTGAAATGACACAGAAAATGATGAAAAAAATGAAAAGCAACAAAGGTGGAATGAAAAAATTAATGAATAGCCTTGATGATGTTGACCTAAAGAATTTTAAATTCTAATTAATTATTATAATGTTATTAAATTTAAGTTAGCCGTTTTAAACTACCATAATAATTACGGATAACTTATACAAAATCATAAATAATGTAAATGATTTTGTATTTATTATAGATAAGAATTAAGGGAAAAAGTCGGAGGTGAAATAAATGGTAAAAATCAGATTACAAAGACAAGGAAAGAAAAAAGCTCCATTCTATCACATTGTAGTAGCAGATTCTAGATCTCCAAGAGATGGTAAAATCATTGAACAATTAGGAACATACAATCCAATGACAGAACCAGCTACAATTGTTTTAGACAAAGAAAAAGTTGAAAAATGGATCAAAAATGGTGCAAAACCAACAGATACAGTAAAAGCTTTAATTAAAAATAGCTAATTTTAAATGAGCTAACTGTTTCTAGGTAAAGCCAAAACAGAGATGGAGGAAAAAATGGAAGAAATTTTAAAAACCATCATTTCAAATTTAGTTGATGAAAAAGAAGCTGTTGAAATAAAAAGAATAGATAGCGAAAAATCAATTGTATTTGAAGTAAAAGTAGCAGAAAATGACATGGGTAAAGTAATAGGAAGACAAGGAAGACTTGCAAAATCTATTAGAACAGTCATGAAAGCTGTTGCTAGCAGAGAACACAAAAAAGTGTCAGTTGAATTTATAGGATAATTGGAGTATTTAAATATGACAAAATATCTTGAAATTGGTCAAATCGTAAATACATTTGGTATTAAAGGAATGGTAAAAGTAAAACCTTTTACAGATGATATAAAAAGATTTGACAAATTAGAAAAAGTATATGTCGAAAATAAAGAAGGTAAAAAGGAATATCAAATAGAAGAAGTAAAATATCACAAAAATATGGTATTAATCAAATTCAAAGGGATAGAAAATCCAGAAGAAGCCAATTTGTTACGTGAAAGTTACTTGGTTGTTGATAGAGACACACAAGAACCTCTAGAAGAGGGAACTTATTACATAGTGGATATGATTGGTTTGGAAGTCTATACAGATGAAGGCGAAAACTTAGGGATTCTAGAAGATATTTTTAATACTGGAAGTAACGATATATATGTTGTAAAAAATGAATTGGGTAAACAAATTCTTTTACCAGCAATCAAAGATGTTATAAAAAAGGTTGATATGGAAAATAAGAAGGTAACAGTTCATTTAATACCTGGGCTAATTTAGTTGGAGGAAGTAATGAAATTTGATGTTTTAACTCTCTTTCCTGAAATGTTTGATACATTAAAACAAAGTGTAATAGGAAGAGCACAAGAAAAAGAGCTTATTGATATTAACTTAGTAAATATCAGAGATTTTTCACAAGACAAACATAAAAAAGTAGATGACACTCCATATGGTGGTGGAGCTGGTATGGTTATGATGCCAGATGTTGTATATAGAGCATATCAATCTGTAAAGACTGAAGAATCAAAAGTGATATATATGTCACCACAAGGAAAAACGTTAGACCAGAAAAAAGTGGAAGATTTAGCAAAACAAGAACATTTAATTCTACTTTGTGGACATTATGAAGGAATTGACCAAAGAGTTTTAGACAAAATTGTGGATGAAGAAATATCCATAGGAGACTATGTGCTAACAGGTGGGGAAATTCCGGCAATGGTGTTAATAGATAGTGTATCTAGATATGTAAAAGGAGTTTTAAAAGAAGATTCTATTAAAGAAGAAAGCTTTTCAAATGGACTTTTCGAATATCCACAATACACAAGACCAGAAATATTTGAAGGAGAAAAAGTTCCTGAAGTTTTACTTTCTGGAAATCATCAAAAAATAGAAAAATGGAGAAAAGAAAAATCTTTCGAAATAACTAAACAAAAAAGACCTGATTTGCTAGAGCAAAAATAAAAGCAGGCAAAGTAAAAGGAAGTGCATGAAAAACTGCACCGCTCAGTGAAGATAAGAAAAGGAGGAAATTCTAAAATGGATATTATAAAATCTATTGAACACAAACAATTAAAAAACAAGATACCAGAATTAAAAGTTGGTAACACAGTTAGAGTACACGTAAGAATCAAAGAAGGAAATAAAGAAAGAATCCAAGTATTTGAAGGAATTATTATAAAAGTACAAGGTGGAGGAGTTAACCAAACATTTACAGTAAGAAAAATATCTTACGGTGTAGGTGTTGAAAAAACTTTCTTAGTACATTCACCATTAGTTGAAAAAGTAGAATTAGTAAGAGTAGGTAGAGCAAGAAGAGCTAGATTATTCTACTTAAGAGACAGAGTTGGTAAAGCTGCTAAGACAAAAGAGCAAATAGGAGCTAGAATCGAAGACAGAGAAATTACTGTTAAAGAAGATTTAACAGAAGAACCTGTTCAAGAAGTTGAAACTGAAGTACCAGTAGAAGCTGCTCCAGAAGAAGCACCAAGTGTAGAAACAGAAAATGTTACTGTTCAAGAAACTGTTGATACTGTAAAAGAAGAACCTGTTGAAACAGTGAAAGAAGAGCCAGTAAAAGAAGAAAAAGAAGATAAAAAAGCTGAATAATAAGTAAAATAAATGTTATTATAAATAAAAAAAAATATTGAAGGACTGCCTTACATAACAAAAAACTTCTAAAATTAGCTAAATGGCACCTCCCAAAAGGGTTTGGTATCCTCCATTTAGCTAATTAAAGAAGTTCTAATGTTATTTTAGTTGTACCTTCAATATTTTTTTTTATTT
Source organism: uncultured Clostridia bacterium (assembly GCA_944393455.1). GTDB lineage: Bacteria > Bacillota > Clostridia > TANB77 > CAG-508 > CAG-269. The sequence goes on along the minus strand of CALYAH010000140.1, from coordinate 3,413 downwards.
ATAATAACATTTATTTATAATTTCCATTTGTTATTTTTATAAAGAATAATTTTTTTAAAAACGAAAAAAATAAAATGGGTAATTATTGGTATAAAAGGACTTGATAATTTAGCGAACAAAAATTTTGAAAAAATTCAGAAAAAGTATTGACAAAATGAAAAATAGAATATAGAATAAAGACAACAAAAGCGAACAACAATTTGCAAAACGAAAATTTGATAAGGAGTGATATAAAATGAATTTAGTAAGAAGAAAAACAAACGTTAGATTAACTGTAAATAGAAGCATAGAGAGACATCCTGTTCCAGTATTAGGAATAGATTATAAAGTGAAAATTGTATACAAAAACATAAAAATTACAGAGTTAGATGTAGAAAATAAAACAATAAAAATATCACTACCTAACAAATACAAAAAAATGTCAAACAAAGAAATATTAGATTTAGCAATTGAAAAAATGTATGAGCAAATTGCAAATGTTGAAATTGAAAGGGCAATGGAAAAAACAAGAATTATGTTAGGATTTGCTCCAGAAGAATATGAAATTGCAAAAATAAAAACATTAGGAACATGTAAAGACAAAAAAATAACTATCAATCCTGAAGTTGTAAAATATAATAGAAAAGTAATTGATTATATTGTATTACATCAATATTGTCATTTGAAATATAAAACACACTCTAAAGGATTTTATAAAATGTTAGAAAAATATCAACCAGATTATAAAAAATGTGAAGAAGTTTTAATGAACATATAAAATTTAAATATATCTAAAATAAATTATTAAAAACTATTTATTATTTGGAAATTATTTGATATAATACAAAAGAAAAAATTGGGGTATCGCCAAGCGGTAAGGCATCGGACTCTGACTCCGACATTCCTGTGTTCGAATCACAGTACCCCAGCCAAGTTGCAACTAGTTGGTTCGACTAGTTGTATTTTTTTATCTCATAAAAAAATTTCAAAAAACTATTTATCAATAATAAAATATTTGTTATAATAAATCCAGTTAGAGCTGTTATTCAGCCAAAATAATATAAAATTGTCTGGAGGAACTAATGAAGAAATATGGAAAAAATATCAAGGGAATAACACTTATATCATTAATAATTACAATTATTGTTCTTTTAATATTAACGTCTGTAACTATTTATAGTGGAAAAAGTGTTATACAAAATTCGAAATTTAATACATTTAGTACCGAATTAAAAATGATGCAAACAAATATTAACGACATATATGACAAATATAAATCCGGAGAAACTGTAAATGGACTTCAAGGAGATGATATATTAACATCCTTAGGAAAAGATATATCAAGTAATGCAGAGGTGTCAGCTCAGGCAACGAGAGTATTTACACCGGGAGAATCTGGAATAACAGACAAAACAGGATATCGATTTTTTGACACACAGACTTTGGCTGATTTAAACATTGAAGGAATTGAGCAAGAATTTTTTGTAAATATAGCTAAAAGAAGTATTATAAGTTATTATGGTTTTGAATATGATGGAGAAACTTATTATACAGTGGATCAGTTGACGAATAACTTATATAATGTGGAGTATGAAGAAAATACAAATAAACCAACATTTGATGTGAATTATGAAGATACAGAAAATGATAGAATAAAAGTAACAATATCTAATATACAATATAATGGTTATATCGATAAGTGGATAGTAAAATATAAAAAAGAAGGACAAAACTATTGGGATACATCAGAAAATTTAGAATTTAATATAACCGAACAAGGAAATTATATTTTTGTAATTGAAAATGGGAATGTAGCATCAGAAGAAAAAAATGTTACTATAAATACTAATGCAGTAGTAGGAGAGCGAGTAGAGGAAACGAGAAAAGATAATTACACAGATACAGAAGGAAATAAAGCTACTATTCCAGCAGGATTTGCAGTGTCTGGAATACCAGAAGAACAACTAATAAGTAAGGGATTAGTAATTTATGAAATACCAGAAGGAACAGAGGAAATCAATTGGTTAGAAAAAGATACAGATGGGACATATAAAGTACAAAAACAATATAATCAATTTGTAAGGATACCAGTAGATGGAGGGAATATAAAATTAGAGTATTCAAGTATCTCAGACAAATATACAGGAAGTCAAACAGACTATACAGAGAATACGGAAGAAACACCATATGAAAAATATATTACAAGTGCAAAAGGATATTATATAGGAAGATATGAAACAGGAATAGGAACGAATGGAATTCCAACAATAATAAGAGGAGCTAATCCAAATATAACAGATTGGGATACGGCAAAAAGTAAAGCAGAAAGTATGTATACGGAGACAGATGGCTATACAAGTAGAATGATGACAAATAAGACATGGGATACAGTAATTAATTGTATGGTACACTATGGATTATCAGAATCAGAAGTTTTAGATTCAAGGAACTGGGGAGGATATATATCTGATGGTCAAAGTTTGAAAACAGGAAGCAGTGATAAATATGAAAAGTTTAATGTTTATGACTTTGCAGGAAACAAATCAGAATGGACAGCGGACATATATAAAAATGATAACAGTTGTCGAGCAATTAGAGATTACTGGACAGGAGGAAGTTATGTAACATATTTCCAAGTACTATATCATAGATATAATACCAAAAGTGTTTCTAACAGTTATGGATATAGAATACAACTTTATATAACAAAATAGAAAAATGCCACGATATCTTTACAATTAAAGCATTTCAGGGTATAATATATAAAGTTTTAAAAGAAAAAAGGAGAGAGAAAAAGAATGTCAGAAAACAAAAACAATCAAAACAACACACAAGAACAAGAATTAGATATAAACCACTTAATGCAAATAAGAAGAGATAAATTAAAAGAACTACAAGAACAAGGGAAAGACCCATATCAAATAACAAAATTTGATAGAACAAACACAGCAGGAGAAATTAAATCAAATTATGAGCAATTCGAGCAAAAAGATGTAACAGTAGCCGGAAGAATAATAGCAAAAAGAATAATGGGAAAAGCATCATTTTGTACAATACAAGACTGTGACGAAAGAATCCAAAGCTATGTAAGTATAAATGACCTTGGAGAAGAAAGTTACAAAGCATTCAAAACATGGGATATTGGAGATATTATTGGAATTACAGGTTTTGTATTTAAAACAAGAACAGAAGAAATATCAGTACATGCTAAAGAAGTAACATTACTTTCAAAATCATTAAGACCATTACCAGAGAAATTCCATGGTTTAAAAGACCCAGATTTAAGATATCGTCAAAGATATACAGACTTAATAGTAAATCCAGAAGTAAAAGAAAGTTTTGTATTAAGAAGCAAAATAATTAGTAAAATAAGAGAAATATTAAACGAAAAAGGATACTTAGAAGTTGAAACACCAATATTAAATACAATATCA
>CALYAH010000139.1 GCA_944393455.1 uncultured Clostridia bacterium | reverse complement strand
TAATAATCTATGATATTCTGTGCTAAATATAAAAATAAAATACTGTTTTAAAAGACAGTATTTTCTGTAATTTCGGTTATATTGATATATTGTATCATTTTAAGTAATAACCGTCTAAACTTATTCAAATTGGAGGCGACACCCGGATTCGAACCGGGGATCAGAGTTTTGCAGACTCGTGCCTTAGCCACTTGGCTATGTCGCCATATATTTAATTATACTCGCCATAGTAATTAAATATAACTAGCTTTTAATGTTTTTTGACTCCGTCCCAAAAAACATCTTGGAGCGGGAAACGGGGCTCAAACCCGCGACCTCTGCCTTGGCAAGGCAGCGCTCTATCAACTGAGCTATTCCCGCATTTGCTTACTTATTAATTATATGTTCAAGCATTTAAAATAATACCAAAAATACGCCATATTGTCAAGTGCTATGGCGTATTTTTCTTTCTTTATGGCGTATTTTTCTTTCTTTTATGCTTTCTTTTTCTTTGCAGTTTTTCTTTTTGTCGCTTTTTTAGCTGTCCTTTTTCTTCCTTCTTTTGTTTCTTTTTTTATTTCTTCTACATCTTCTGGATTCCATTTTTCTCCTGGTTTTGGTTTGTTCCATGATATGTAGTCACAAGATTCTGGATTGTTTTCACATATATAGTAATTTCTTTTTCTTTTTGTTTTTCTTACTTGTACTGTTGCTCCACATTTTGGACATGGCACATCAATTGTTTCTACAATTGGTTTGGCATTTTTGCATTCTGGATATCCAGGACATGCTAAAAATTTTCCATATCTTCCATATTTATATACCATCATCCTGCCACATTTTTCGCAAGGTATGTCAGATACTTCTTCTACTAGCTCTACATGCTCTAATTCCTTTTCTACTTTTTCTAATTCTTTTTCAAATGGCCCATAGAATTCTCTTATCATTTTTTTCCATTCTTCTTTTCCTTCTGCTATTTCGTCAAATTCATTTTCTATTTTGGCTGTAAATTCTACATTTATAACATCTGTAAAATTTTCTGTAAGTAGCTTATTTACTACTTTCCCTAATTCAGTTGGAATTAATTGTTTTTGCTCTTTTTCAATGTATCTTCTTTCTAAAATTGTTGTTATAGTTGGAGAATATGTACTTGGTCTTCCTATACCTTTTTCCTCTAAAGCTTTTACTAGGCTTGCCTCTGTATATCTTGGTGGTGGCTCAGTAAAGCTTTGTTTTGGATTTATTTTATCTAATTTCAATTCTTGATTTTCTTTTAAGTCAGGTAACATACCTTCTGTCTCTTGTTCCTTTGCATCTGTTCCTCCTACATATAATCTCATAAAGCCTTTAAATTTTATTGCTTGGCCATTTGCTTTAAAATTATAATTATTTGCATTTATTGTTACTGACATTGTATTGTAAATAGCCGCTGCCATCTGACTTGCCATAAATCTATTATAAATTAATTTGTATAATTTATATTGATCTTTTGTTAATGAATCTTTTATACTTTCTGGATCCAATTCTGCATAAGTTGGTCTAATACCTTCGTGTGCATCTTGAGAATCTTTTTTTGTTTTATAGTATCGATTTTCATAGTAATTTTCACCATAAGTATTTATTATGTGCGTTTTTGCTGCTGCTCTTGCTTCTTCTGAAATTCTTGTTGAGTCTGTTCTCATATATGTAATTAAACCTACTGTTCCCTTTTCAGGTATTTTTACTCCTTCATATAATCCTTGTGCAATTGACATAGTTCTTTTTAATGTAAATCCTAATTTTCTAGAAGCTTCCTGTTGCATTGTACTAGTAGTAAAAGGTGGCGCTGGAGTTCTTTTCTTTTCTCCTCTTTTTACCTCATCTACAATATATTGTGCTTTTTCTATATCTCTTAAAATTTGTTCTACTTCTTCTTTACTATGAATCTCTTGTTTTTTACCATCTTTTCCATAAAACTTTGCTTCAAATTGTTTTTTAGTTTCTTTATCTTCTAAATTTGCATAAATATTCCAGTACTCTTCTGGTATAAATTTTTCAATTTCTTCTTCTCTATCAACAATTAACTTAACTGCTACTGACTGTACACGTCCTGCTGATAAACCTCTTCTTACTTTTTTCCATAAAAGAGGACTTATTTTATATCCTACAATTCTGTCTAATACACGTCTTGCTTGTTGTGCGTCTACTAAATTTACATCAATATTTCTTGGCTCTTTAATCGCTTTTTGTACAGCACCTTTGGTTATTTCATTAAAAGTTACTCTAGTAATTTTATCTTTTTCATCTTTTAATATCGTTGCCAAATGCCATGCAATAGCTTCTCCTTCACGGTCAGGGTCAGTTGCAATATATACTTTTTTAGCTTGTTTAGCATCTTTTTTTAATGATTTTATTAAATCTCCCTTTCCTCTAATATTAATATATTCCGGCTCAAAATCGTGTTCTATATCAACTCCTAATTTTGATTTTGGTAAATCTCTTACATGTCCCATTGATGCTCCAACTTTTGTGCTTCCTCCTAGGAATTTTTTTATAGTATTAGCTTTTGCAGGTGACTCTACTATTATTAACTTATCGGCCATATATTCCTCCTTATATTGGTTCATCCCAATTTTAGTTGCTATCTTTATTCGCTATATGATATTCTAGACTAATTTCCCACAATTTGCAAGCTTTTTATAGAAATTTAGTTTGCAAATGCTTCTAATTTACCCTTACCTTACTATAAATTATATATCAAAGAAGTTTTAGAAAAGTCACAAATCACATCTTGTACACATATTGGTGTCACTTCATTTTCTTTTAATATAGTAAGAATATCATTTATTTTTTGTTCATTACTAGATAAATATTTAATTGTCTTATCTTCTACTTTAGTATCATTATCTAAATATTCTGTTTTTACAATTTTAATTCCGTATTTCGCATGATCTCCACGTATAAATTCATCTTCATTTATAATTTTGTAATACTCCAATTTAATTGGATATTTTATTCCTGCCTCCTCTAATTTTTCTCTTTTTATAAAAATACTTCCAAAAAATGTTTTCATTTTCTTCCTCCTCTTTTGTATCACATGTCTCTTATAATACTATGATTTTCAATACTTTTCAAGGATTTTTCATCGCAATTTATTCCATTATTTTTTATAATTTTACATTTTTTGATATTTATCTACATTTTATTTTTTTATTTGATAATTTTTTTGTGTTTTGATATTTTCTTTTTTATCCACTTCTACAAATTTCGATGGATTTTTTGATAGGATTTATGTTAATATATTATTAGAATAAATTGCATTTATTCTTTCTATCACATAAATTTAAAATAGTAGTAATTTTTTATATTACTACTATTTCTTCGTTCTCAGATTCTTCTAAAGTTTTATCATTTAGCTCTTCATAACATTCATATTTTTCTTTCATCGCATGTTTTCTAAGAGTCATATATAGTTCAGCTATTGTTGCTTCTTTGTATGGATTTACATATAATATGTTTAATAAGCCATATGTAAAAATAGATATCAAGCTCCATCCTATAAATGATATATCTAGTAAAAACATTTTCCATTTGTTACCTTTCATCATTTCTTTTGAAAGTTTAAAAGCATCCTTTCTTGCTATTTTTGGATTCTCTGCTAAAATGTATGGTATCATTCTATATTCATATGCTTTTATAATTCCTCCTATAATTGTTAGATACCACAACATATTATATAAACTTTTTAAAAACATTATTATGGATACATTTATCCAACTTCCTTTTTTAAAAACTTTTTCCATATTTCCCATTTTTGCATTTTCTTCTTTTCTTGCTTTTAAAAAGTATCTTTTACCTGCTACAATAAATGGATTTGCTATAATAATTGTAAATACAATTGCTATAATTGCCGCTAATGAAAGGCCAACTCCTAATCCTGCTTGGTTAATATTAAATGAGTTAATAGCATCCCAAATTTTAAATATATATTTTTGTGATTTGGTAATACTATTTAAATTAGCTTCTACTGCTTTAAATATCTTTAATTGAGTATCATTTAATTGATTTATTTTTTCTGTATAATTGAAACTATTTTCTCTTGCTTCTTCTAATTTCTCTTCATTTACAGATTCATTCATAGTAATATTTTCTTGATTAATAACATAATTCGGATCCATAGAATCTTCTTCTTGCAATAATCCTACAATCGATGTTCCGAACTCACCTGTTAATAAAGCTATTAGAAAACAAACAATCATTGCTGTCCAGTAATTCTTTTTTACAGTTTGCCTTGCCTTAGCTTTTAATTCTTTTATTTTCCACATTCTAATTCTCCTAAGTTCTAATCTAATTTTATTATAAACCAAATAAATAGGATAGGCAAGTAATTTTACTATTATTAAATATAAACATTAGCCTAAATTGTAACTTAATACTATAATTTATATTAGTAAAAACACTGCGTAAGCGACCAAACGAACTAAAAGTAAGTGCGACACACAAGGTGTTTTAAACTAATATAAATTACAATTAAGGATGGACACCTTAGGCCATATTTTTTAGCCTTTTCCTATTCTCCTTATATTTAGGCATATATTTCTCTATTAATTTCCAAAATTCCTTAGAATGATTCATGTAGATTAAATGGCACATTTCATGCAAAATAACATATTCAATTATCTCTTCATCTTTTTTAGCTAGTCTCATATTAATTGTTATATTTTTATTACTAGAACAACTTCCCCATGCATATTTAATGTCTCTAATTCTTACTTTTTTAGGAACAACACCTAGTTCTATTGAATATTTTTTCACATTTTTTTGAATTATTTTAGATAATCTTTCTATATCTTTTTGTTCTATTTTTTCTTCTATATCTGTTTTTCGTTTATTCTCTTCTATTTTTTCGTATATCCATTTTGATTTCTTTTTTATTAATTCATTTATATATTGTTCTTTTACTCTTAAAGGTACTTTTACTATAACTTGTCCGTCTTTTATTTGTATGTATATATTTTTAATTTTTGATTTTACAAGTATATATGGTATTTTTTTCCCTTTATATTCTATTTCATTCATCTTTTTCTCCATTGATTTATATTGTTATTTATTACTTTCTTCCTTACTTTTTTATATCTTTTAACTTTAATAAATCTCCTACATCCATTTTTCCTGCTCTTGTTATTTTATTATAACCATATTTGTTTTTTAACTCATCAATTACTTTGTCTAGCTTTTCTTGTTTTTCATTACTTTCATTATTAAATAATGTTAACTGTTTCGACTCTTTTTCTACTAAATTATCTACTCTTACTCCAATTAATCTTATTGCCATTGGCCTATGATACATTTGGTGTAATAATTGTTTTGCCTTTTCATATATTTCTTTTGTAGAAGATGTTGCTTCTATTAATTTTCCTTGGTGTGAAGTATCCTCAAAATCCTTAGTCCTCAACTGCACATTCACTGTATTAGCTAGTAAATTATATTTTCTTAGTCTGTATGTTACCTGTTCTGTCAAAGCTAGTAAAATTTCTTCTAACTTTTCTATCTCAGTAATATTTTGAGGTAATGTAATAGAATTTCCGACACCTTTTGGTTTTTCTTCTTTATATTGAACCTCTGACTTATCAATTCCATTAGCATACTCCCACATTTGCACACCATGTTTTCCAAATTTCTTACTAAGTATTTTTACGTCTGTTTTAGCTAAATCTCCAATGGTCTTTATCTGCATATTATATAATTTAGGAACTGTTTTCTTTCCTAACATAAATAATTCTGATACAGGCAATGGCCACATCTTTGTTTCTATTTCTTCTGGAAATAAAGTATGAATTCTATCCGGTTTCGTAAAATCAGATGCCATTTTAGCTAATAATTTATTATGAGCTACACCTATATTTACTGTAAATCCTAATTCTTCTTTTACTCTTTTACTAATTTGTTGTGCTTTACTTAATAAAGTATCTTTCATTAGATATTTTGTCATATCTAAAAAACATTCATCAATACTAAATCTCTCTATTTTATCTGTATATTCTAATAGTAATTTATATAACTTATCAGAATATTCTCTGTATATTTTAAAATCTGAAGCAAAGATTTTTAAGCCTGGACATTTTATCTTAGCTTGATAAATGGTTTCTGCAGTTTTTACTCCACATTCTTTTGCTTTCATACTTTTAGCAAGTACAATACCTGATCTTTTTGTTTCGTCTCCTCCGATGATAGCTGGTATTTCTCTTATGTCAATTTTACTCCCTTTTTTTAACATATCTATTGCTGTCCAACTTAAAAATGCATTGTTTACATCTACGTGCAATATTTGTTTTTCCATAATATCACCAATTTTATTATAGAATATTTGTTTGTGTGTGTCAAGTGGTTTTACTTTTAAGTTTCGGTATTTTTTTGTTGTGGCAATTAGTCTCTTTAAATATTTTTATTTTTTATATAACTTTCCTTAAACTCTTCTGCCAAAATATCCATACTAATTGAATCATAATACTTTCCATTAATAAACTCACACTGCCTTCTTCTTCCATATTCTTTAAACCCACATTTTTTATAGCAAGCTATCGCTCTTTCATTAAATTCCATTACATTTAGTTTTATAGAATGTAGATTTAAATAATTAAATCCATAATCTAATAATAATTTTATAGCTTCTGTCCCATATCCTTTATTTTGACTTTGCTTATCTCCTATAAAAATCCCTAAAGTTCCTTTTCTACTAATAAAGTTGATATCCATAATACCGCAACTACCAATTAACTCATCATTTTCTTTTTTTACAATTGCAAAATTATATTCTGCCGCTTGTTTATTTTTTTCTTCCAAATATGTTATTTCACTATTTATATTTATTATTCTTGCACTTGCTCCTGTATAATCAGTTATTTCAAAATCATTCAACCATTCTGTGTATTTTTCGGCATCTTCTATTCTTCTTGGTGATAAGTAAATATGTTCTCCTTCTAATTTTTTAAAGTATTTCATTTTATTTCCTCCTTATAATATTATTTCCATATTAATTCTTTGTTCACGCATCCCCACATTTTTATAAAATTCTATTGCGCTTTTATTAAATCCCCAACAATTTAATTCTACTCTTACACAGTTTTCTTTTACCGCCATTTCTTTTGCCTTGTTTATAAGTATTGTTCCAATACCTTTTCTTTTGTACTCTTCTTTTATTCCAATCTCTTCTATCCATAGTATTTTTGCATCTCTTAAATTACTATGATTTTCAATTTTTTTATATTTATAAATTAAAATACCAACTATTTTTTCTTCCTTGGTTGCCACTAATATGTTATAATTTTTGTCTATGAATTTTTGTGTCAATTCTTTTTTTAAACTATTTTTTTCTTTCTTTTTAAACATATCTTTCCTTCCTTTTTCATGTAATTCTGCTATTTCTATCATAATTGTAATTATATCATTCATATCTTCTTTTTTAGCTTTTCTTATTTTCATCCTTTTTATAATCTAAAAAGCCCTACTTAAAGACTCTTTTAAGACTCCTTAAGTAAGGCTTGCTCACTTTTCGTGTAGGTATTTTACTACCCTGTACCGCTCATTTAATAAACTTAGGTACACTCTTAATATGTTATTAGTTTACCATAATTTTATCCTCTTGTCAATTTTCTTTTTTGCACCATATATGTTACTTTACTAATGATTGGCGTAGGCATTAACTTAGCTCCTATTTTTGCAATCTTTACATCAAATCCTGGAACAATGTAAAATTTTCCTTTTTCCATTTTTTTTATTGCATAATCTGCTACTTTTTGACTATCTGCTTCTCTCATATGAAACTTAACATTTGCTACTTGGTTAAAGTTTGTATTAACTGGACCTGGACATAATATACTTATTTTTACATTTAACTTTTCCTTTTTTAGTTCTTCCCTAATTGATTCAGATAATCTAACAATATAGGCTTTTGTTGCATAGTAAGTAGCCATGAGTGGTCCTGGCATGAACCCTGCAATTGATGCTACATTTAATATTTTTCCTTCTCCTTTTGCTTTCATATCAATTAGATATAGTTTTGTTAAGATATGATATGCTGTTATATTTGTTTTTATCATATTTATATCTTTATCTAAACTTGTTTTTGTAAAATTACCACAATCTCCAAAACCTGCATTATTGATTAAGATATCCACATTTTGTACCATTCTGTGGAGTTCTTTACAGTTTTCTTCTATTGATAAATCCATACTTATAATTTCTACTTTAGCATTATTTTTTTCTAGTTCTTTCTTGACTTCTTTTAGCCTTTTCTCATCTCGTGCTACTAATACTAAATCATATCCTTTTTGGCTTAGCGTTCTTGCAATATCTCTTCCAATTCCTGAAGATGCCCCAGTTATTAAAGCTTTCATAACTACACCTCTTTATTTTTATTTGTCCTTTTTTATTTTATTACAAGTTAACACTCTTGGTCAATAATTCTTTTTTATTTGTTCCAATTCTTTACTTTTAACTTTTGTACTCTTCTTTATTACTTCTTCATCTACTTTATTTTTTAACATCTCAATAATTCCTTTACTATTTTCTTTTCCATTTTTCTAGCCAATAAATAAGTTATAATCATTCTTAAAAAATATCTATCATCTGTATCTAATTTTTTATCTGTAATTCTTCTTAATGCTTCTAATATTTTCTTTGGATCCTTTACTTTTTCTAATAGCATTGCTTTAGATAAAAAATTGTCTTCTTGCATTAATTATTCTTGCTTGTAATCATTTATATCTACTAATTCATATCTATTTGATATCATCGGTTTAATTCCTTGTAAATGTATTTGATTATGATTAATAGATTTTGGCACCGTCCATTTTCTTTCTCCTGTATAAAGCACAATTGGATATACATTTGCTATAAGTTCTCTTTTCTGTTTCATTTTTTCTCTACTTGTAGCACTTTTAATAATTTCCATACTATACTCTAATATTCTAATTGGCATAGAATAATCTAGCTTGCTTTGATGTTCAATTAGAAAAAAATTCTAGAATCTTCCATTACTTTCAAAGATTCTGCTTTAATTCTCTGGTATATTAAATAATCTTTATATGTATAACCTTTCGCATTTTGCTCCTTTCATTGTACTTCTCTTTTATTTATTCGTTAATTTTAATAGTAAATAAAACTATTTAGTATATCCCTCCTCCTTTTTTGTATCTCTTTCTTTCTTTTTTTCATTTTTTGAATTTTTAGATTTAATTTTCGAATAAAACAAATTGAAATAAAATTGCAAGCACAAACTTATATTGTTCGTACTTGCAGTATAGTACTTTTTTACAATTTTTTCAAGTTTTTTTGATTTTTTTCTTACTTTTCATCGCAAAATTTTACTTTTTTTGACATTGCATCAAGTTTTTTATTTTTTTTCTTTACTAAATTTATTTATTATAATCCCAACACTATGCACAATTTTGGTTGAATTGTTATTTGCAATTCCTTTTCCTAGTGCTTTTCCACCCACAGTAAATGCTGCTACTGTTGCACTTAAGATAAATTGTACGTCAAATGATAAATTAAATTGTTCTGTTATTTTCATTGCAATTAATGCACTAATTGCACCACTAAGTACTCCGGCATATATCACCTATTACATCTGCACAAATATTAGCTACTTTTGGCGCATTTCTAATTAGTTTAATAGAATCTTTTGAACCTTTTACTTTTTTAGTTGCTTTTGCATGGAATTCATGTTCATTTGCAACAGTTACTGCTACTCCCACAATATCAAATAATATTCCTACTGCAATAACTAATATTAAGATTAAAATTGCCGGTACTAAACTTAAGTTAGATACTCCATTTGCTGATATGTATGAAAACAACATGGACAATATAAATGTCATAATTGATACTTTTATAAACCATTTAATATCCGAGTGTTCTTTTTCCTTGTCTTTTTTCATTTTTTTCTCCTTTTTTAAATAATTTTAGGCAGATTAAATCTGCCTAATTACTATTGACACAAAATTAAACATTTTACTGTCAATTTATTTTCTATGTTTAGATGGTCAAAGCCTAAGTAAATTTTACAGTTTAGGTCTGGTTGAATTTCTCTATTCCCCGCTTAAGCATTACTACTTAAGCTGTTTCCAATTAAGGAGAATATCTATCTTAATTTTGACAGACACCAGATCGCCACTTAAATCTGTACCTTAATCCCTAGACTTCTATGCTATTGATTTAAGCAAACATTCTAGAAGTTTTCCTTAACACACATTGTTTCTTTACTAGTCTTTTTTGCAATTGTAATTTCATAATCTAAAAGTAAAATTAATTTGGCCATTGTCAATTTTACTTATGCAAAAATTAATCCCAATACACTCACTCAAGACAGGCTACTCTATGTATTTTGTGTCTTGGCACTCAACATAGGTTTTACTTAAAATTCTTTTAAGCCTCCACGAAACTAGGGGATCATATGTATGCCATTACATAATACCCTAACTTCTTTACTCCCTGGATACACACAAAACTGGCATTTCGCGCATAAACAAGAAACTTCAACGATGTGCCCTTTAGTGGATTTTTAGCCCCACCCTCGTAAAGTTTGTATGACTAGAATAATGCACCATCGATATATAGTATACCATTTTTAGAAAAATATTCCAAATTTCTTTTGATTTGTTTTTAGTTCAATTTGTTTTTTGCTTTTCGAACACTTGTCTATTTTTTGACTTTTCTCTTATTTTCTCGTTTATTCTCTATTTTTCTTTGTTTTTCTTTAGCAACACTTGATACTTGAATTTTCTATTCATACTACTATTTAAAAAAATTGCTTTAATCACTTATATGTTTTTTTATTTCTTTATAAATTTCTTCATGTATATCTTCTATAGTTCTTATTTCATCATTTTCTACACATTTTATTTCATACCAATTATATTTTTTTGCTACTTCGCAAGCTGCTGCATATGCATCTATTAAGTGATTTTTGTCACTTTCATGAATATCTTTTTTTGTATCATGTGTAAATTTATTTTCTCTATTTGCCATTAACTCTACTGATTTTTCTACTGGCATATTCAAGAAAAAGACTTCTGATGGTACTGGTAGTCCATACAAATTGAATTCAAAATCCCATAGCAAATCTAAAAACTTTTTTCTTTCATCTTTGTCTTCTATTTTTCCAGCCTGATGTACCATATTAGCAGTAGTATATCTATCTGCCAATATAATTCCTCCATTTTCGTAATACTCCTTGTATCCTGTTTGGAATGTTGCATATCTATCTGCCGCATAAAAAGTAGATGCAATATATGGACTAATTTCTTTTGCATTTTTTCCAAAATCCCCTGACAAATACATTTTAACTAATGCTGAACTTGGACTATCATAATTAGGAAAACTTACCACCTTAAAATCTACTTCATCTTCTGTTAATCTTTCTTGTAACTTTTTAAATTGTGTTTGTTTTCCACTTCCATCTGTTCCATCAATAACAAATAATTTCCCCATTTTATTCTTCCTCTTTTCTTTCTTCTTTTTGTTTGTTTTCTTCTAACATTTTATTAATAGTATTTAATATATCATCTGCATTTTCTTCAAATTCGTCTTTTACTAGATTAAACATTACCTTCTCCTTTCTTGCCAAAATTATTATACTATTTTATCTATATAATTTCAATTACTTTTAAAATTTAAGTTGTATTTTGTTTTTTTCTAAGTAGTAAACTGCTCTTCATGCTTAATTGTAATAAAATAATTCTTATAAATAATATTTTTCTTAAAATCTCAGTTGTTCGCTAGACTTTTATTAACTTTTATTGTAAACTAAAATTTGATAAATATTTTTAGGAGGATTAAAATGAGAAATTTGTTTCAAAATTATGCTATTAGGCCAAATAATCCAAAATGGGAAAATGCAACTAGTAGAATTGTACCTTTAGTTAGTAGAAATTCTGATGTTAGAACTGCTTTTGACAGAGATTATAATAGAATTATCCATTCTAATGCTTATCGAAGATTAAAACATAAGACACAAGTATTTTTTTCACCCGAAAACGACCATATCTGTACAAGAAATGAACATGTAACTCATGTGGAATCTATAAGTTATACAATTGCGAGTTATCTAGGACTAAATACTGAACTTACAAAAGCAATTGCAGTTGCTCATGATTTAGGTCATAGTCCTTTTGGACATAATGGTGAAAAAATTCTTTCTCAAATTTCTAAAAACGATTTAGGTATTTCTTTTTGGCACGAAAAAAATGGTCTTGATTTTGTTGACTTTATTGAACTTCTAGAATCTCACGATGGTTATAAACAAAACTTAAACTTAACATATGCAATTAGAGATGGAATTATTTCTCATTGTGGTGAAATAAATGAAAATGCTTTAATACCAAGAGATGAATTTATTGATTTAAAAGATTATACTTATCCAAGTCAATATTCTCCTTATACTTGGGAAGGTTGCGTGGTTAAAATCGCAGATAAGATTTCCTATATTGGGCGTGATATTGAAGATGCTATTACTTTAGGTATTTTAGATAATCATTTACAAGAATTATATGATTTGTTGAATTATAATTCTTCTGATAAAAAATTAAATAATAGTAATATTATTAATTTCCTAGTATCAGATCTATGTGAAAACTCTTCTCCTGAAAAAGGATTATGTTTTTCAGATGAAGCATTTGAATTAATGAATAAAATTAAAGATTTCAATTATAAAAATATATATTTTAGCAATCGCATGAAGCCATCTATGAGATTTTTTGATTTAGTCATTCATGAAGTTTATAATACTTTAAAAAATTGTTATGATTCTGAAAATACTTTGTCTAATTTAGAAACTTTAAAGAAATCTTATCCAAAATTGGGTTATGGTTTCTATCATTTCTTAGAAAATTACGCTGATTTTGGTAACAGAGAAACACTAAAACTAAAAAATAATATTGTATTTGACTATCAAAACGAAAAAGATTTCACAAAATCAATTTTATCTTATATTTCAGGAATGACAGATAATTTTGCTATTGAAATATACAATGAAATAATTGGTTTTTAGTAGACTTCTATGAGGATTTATAATTTTTTATAACTTACTATAAAGTATAAATTAAAAAGTGAAACTATAATAAAGTTTCACTTTTTATCCTTTATCTTCTATTTTTATACTTTATCTTTTTCTTCTTTTTTTCTTTGTTTCATCCAGTCCTTTCCATCCACTATTCTTGCTACCATCATAGATGATACTGTATCTCCTACTACATTTAGCATTGTAGCTGGTGGATCTATAATTGTAGCTATAATGGTCAATATTGGAAGTGCTGCTACTGGATATCCCATCATAGTTATAATTAACATTTCTGATATCGTTCCCCCTCCAATTGGAACCGCAGTTATTAGTAAGTTTGCAAGTAATGCTACTCCTAATATTCCCATCACACTACCTGTTGTTTGTACATTTGTTCCAAATAGGCACACTAAAAACATTATTTTAAATACAGAACCTATAATAGAACCATCTTTATGAAAGCTTGTTCCTAAAGGTATAGTTGTCTCTGCTATATCATCTGGAACTCCCATTTTTTTACTACATTCAATGTTAACAGGAATTGATGCTGCACTAGAACAAGTTGCAAGTGCTGTTACTGTAGATGGAATACAATTCTTCCAAAATAATTTTATTCCTTCTTTTCCCCCTGCTAAAAATGCATAAATTGTATATATAATAAAATAGAAAGCAACTGCCACTACTGTATAAATTACAAATGTTTTTAAATATCCAACAGCTATTGAAGCTCCAAAGCTTCCTACTAAAGATGCAAAATAGCATCCTAAACCGATTGGCGCATAGTACATTATAATCTTCACAACATTTCCCACTATTACATTAGCCGAAACTAAAAAATCATATACTGGTTTTCCCTTTTCTCCAGACATGTATATTGCAATTCCAAATATAACTGAAAATACTAGCAATGCTATTATATTATCTTTAGATAATAATTTTGAAAAATCATTTACAGTTAAAAGATTAACTGTTCTGTCTGCAATTGACATCTCTTCTTCTGTTTCCTCACTACCTTCTGTGTCTTGATTCGTCTGCTCTAAAGATGCTCTAATTGTTTCACTATCTTCTGGTTTTACCAGTTCAACAAAATATGTACTAGCAAAACCTATTAAAACAGCAATAATAGATGTGAATAGGAATACACCAATTATAGCTATCATAATGTTACCTAATCTCTTAGGTTGTTTCATTTTTGCAATGGATGTTGTGATGGTTAAGAATATAAGTGGTACAATGATGACTAACAAAAGATTTAAGAATAAATCTCCTAAAGGACTTAAAATTGTTGCTTTTTCTTGGAATATAATTCCAACAATAGCGCCAACAATGATTGCAACAAGTAAAATAATTGTTGACTTGTAATTTGATAAAAATTTTTTCATAATACTACCTCTTTCTTTTATAAGGCAACTAAAAATATAATTATATTTCTAGGATTTGGAATTATTATATATAAATATCATTTATTTTGCAAGTACTTTAGTTAATAAAAGCTTGTTTTATATGATTTATTTTATAATTACTATTGCTCAAATATACTTCTATAACATCTATTCTAATTGGCACTCCTTTTATATGGTTTTTATATATGTAATATTTAATAACTGATAATATATGTTTTCGTTTCATCTTATTAACCGCTTCACAAGCTTTTCCATACTTTAAACCAGAACGAGTTTTTACTTCAAAAAATACTAATTCTTTTTTTATATTATCACATGCCACAATATCTATCTCTCCCTGCCTGCAATAAAAATTTCTTTCTATAAGTGTATATCCATTTTTTTCTAAATATTTACATGCTAAATTTTCTCCGATTCTTCCTCTTTTTTGATTTATATGCATTTATATCCTCCTGCAACTTTTTTTATATAACCTTCTATTTCTAGCATAAATACAATTTCATTAATTTCTTTAATTGTTTTATTAGACCTTATACAAAGCTCATCTACTCCTATTTCTTTTTCTTCTATTAGCTCATATATTTCTTTATATTCCTTTTTTATTATTTTCTTTTTTGCTTTATTTTCTCTTTTTTGTATATTTTTATAAGTTAAGAATTCAAATTCATTAATAATTTCTTTTGTAGAAGTAGTTAAAATTGCTCCTTTTCTAATAAGTTTATTAGTTCCAACACCATACTTATCATCAATTTCATGTGGCAGTACAAATAATTTTCTATTTTGTATTCTTGCTAACTTTGCTGTAACGCTTGTCCCACTTCTATAAGCTGCTTCTATGACCAATACTCCTATCGAAATACCACTAACAATCCTATTTCTTTGTAAAAAATATTGCGAACTTGCCTTTGTATTAGGTGGGTATTCAGTAATAACTAGCCCTCCTTGTTCTATAATTTCTTTATATAATCCCACATTTTCTTCTGGGAAAATGTAATTAAGCCCATTTCCTAAAACTGCGATTGTTTCTCCTTTTGCATTTATAGTTGCTTTATGTGCTATCGAATCAATTCCTTTAGCCATTCCACTTGCTATTACTAAATTTTGTTCTGATAATTCTGTTGCAAACTTTTTAGCAAGTTTTTTTCCTTTTTCTGTACAATTCCTTGAGCCTATAATTGCTATTATATTCCTATTTAATAAATCAATATTCCCCTCAAAATATAATTGATTTGGTGGTTTTTTTATTTTTCGTAATCTTTCTGGATATTTTTTATCTTCGATTGTAATTTTATAAATATTACTTCACCTCTTGTTATATTTTTCCCCAATATTTTCTATCTAAGCTTCTGTATTGAATTGCTTCTGCTAGATGATTTACTTTTATTTTTTCTGATTCATCTAAATCTGCTATTGTTCTTGCTACTTTTAAAATTCTTCCATAGGCTCTAGCACTTAATCCTAATTTTTCAAATGCATTTTCTAATATTTTTTTACAATTTGCTTCTAATTTGCAATATTTCTCAAGTAGTTTTGGCGTTAACTCAGAATTAGAAAATATTGAATATTTTTCATATCTTTTTAATTGGATTTTCCTTGCTTTATTTACCCTTTCTCTTATTTTTTCTGAAGATTCTGCTTTTTGTAAATTATCCAACTCTTTATATCTCACACTTGTTACTTCAATATGTAAATCAATTCTATCTAAAAGAGGACCACTAACTTTGTTCATATATTTTTTTATTTGCTCTTGACTACAACTGCAATTTCTATCAGATGAACCATAATAACCACATGGACATGGATTCATACTAGCCATAAAAATAAAATTGCATGGATAAGTAACTGCCATATTAAGTCTACTAATTGTTACACATTTATCTTCTAATGGACCTCTTAAAAGTTCTAAAATATTCCTATTAAATTCTGTTAATTCATCTAAAAATAAAACTCCATGATGTGCTAAACTAATTTCTCCTGGTTTTGGATTTCTTCCTCCTCCCACTAAAGAAGCCATTGTAACAGTATGATGTGGACTTCTAAAAGGCCTTGTTAAAACAAATGGATTATTTTCTGATAATAATCCTGCAACACTATGAATTTTTGTTACTTCTAATGCCTCATTAAAAGTAATATCAGGTAAAATACTTGGTAATCTTCTTGCTAACATAGTTTTTCCTGAACCGGGACTGCCGAATTAACAAACAGTTATGTCCTCCTGCTGCTGAAATTTCTAATGCCCTTTTTACATTTTCCTGACCTTTTACTTCTGAAAAATCAAACTCATAAAAAACTTTTTCTTTCAAATAAAATTTTTTTCTCTTTTCTTTTTCTATATAGCCTTCTCCATTTAAATATTCTACTATCTCTTTTAAATGTGTAACAGGCAATATTTCTATATCATCTAAAATTGCTATTTCTTTTGCATTTTGCTTAGATAAAACAATTCTTTTAATTCCTATCTTCCTTGCTTCTATTGCTATTGGTAAAACTCCATTTATCTTTTCAATAGTACCATTTAAAGAGAGCTCTCCTATAAATATTGTTTCTTTTAAAAATTCTTCCAAATATGGATTTGCTATATTTCGACTTGCTATTAAAATCCCTATTGCTATTGGTAAGTCAAAGCTAGAGCCTTCTTTTTTTGTATTGGCTGGTGCAAGATTCACTATG
>CALYAH010000138.1 GCA_944393455.1 uncultured Clostridia bacterium | reverse complement strand
AACGTGATGCTTTTGGGGATGTTTTTTTGAGATGTTTTTTGATGTTTTTTGGGACGGAGTAAAAAAACATCTCAAAGAATATCAGAAAGAATTAAAAAGAGGAAAAGGGAAAAAGATGTTTTTTTACTCCGTCCCAAAAAACATCAAAAAACATCAAAAAAACGTCCAGAGGAGGAAAAGTATGAAATTATTAAAAAAGAATCAAGTAATTATATATGTAATAGCTATTATGTTAATGGCAGCAGGGTATTTAAATTATACAACAAATCAAAGTAATAATTCTGTTGAAACAAGTATGCAGATGGAGTCAGGAGATGACACACAATTAGCTGATATAGGAGATGCAACTCTAGTTAGTAGTGATGACATAATAGGAGGAGATACAACTGAAACAAATACCACTAACACAACTGAAAATGAAACAACAGGGGAAGGAGAAAATCAGAATGAGGAGAAAATTGGAGAGGCAGTTTTAACAAATACTAATGCTACTCAGGATGATTATTTTACAAAATCAAAGTTGGAAAGAGATACTATGTATTCACAAATGATAGAAAGTTATGAGAAGGTACTAAATAGTAGTAATTCTTTAGAAACTCAAAAACAAACAGCTACACAGGAAATTACAAAAATCAATGAAATTAAGAATAGCATTATGATTTGTGAAAATTTAATTAAAACAAAAGGTTTTGAAAATAGCATTATTTTTGTTAATGGAGAAAGTATTAGTGTAATTATTGGAGCAACAGAGATAAAAACTGAAGAAGTAGCACAGATTCAAAATATTATAGCAAGGGAGATGAATGCTAATATAGAAAATATACATATTTCGACTAAATAGATAAATAAGTGGTTATCCAAAATTTGAATAACCACTTATTTATTCATAAACTAATGAAACAAGTTTAACAGAAAGATTAGAGGTAGTTGGTTCTACATAGATTTTTATATCATATTCAGAATCATTTCTGAATTTAAAATCATAGCTACCATAAGCAACAGCAGCATCTTTTCCTTTAGCCACATATGGTACGTTATTACTATGTTCATGTCTTTCTGTTACAACTAAACTGGAAACGGCTAATACGGCATTATATAAAGTACTACTAACTTGGCAATTTCCACCACCTAATCCTTTTTTCTTATTGCCATTTCTATCATAAATATCAGCCTTTTCATAACCTTTTGCAGAAGTAGAAGGTCCTACTGTATTACAAAAAGAAAAAGTTTTGCCTTTTTTTACAACTGTACCATTTAATGTATTAGAAGTAATTTTTATATTATTTTGTCTAGCTGAATCTTTAGAATATATTTTAGTAGAAAAGCTGGAAAGAGCTTTTTCTGTGTAAGTTGGTTCTTTGGCAGGTTTAGTATCTTCAGCAGGCTGTTCTTCGTTACCTTCTTTTGATTCTTCTTTATTTTCTTCTGATGGGGTTTCTTCTTTCTTTTCATCATCAGAAGAATTTGTTTGTTCTTCCTTATTTTGTGCCGTTCCTTCACTCGACGTTTTATTCGCTTCATATTGACTATCATTTGCTTTATTATTGTTTGAAAAATAAAAATAAATGCCAATACCAATTGCAGCAACAAGAATTACAATAATTATAATCCAATTTTTTTTGTTCATAATAATCACCTTTTTTATTATAATTACAGTTCAATATAACTTTTTTATATGTTAATAAAAAACACCTTGTGTGTCGCAACCTATTAGTAAAAAATAAAACGTAGGTTGCTCCAATCGCACTCGCTTTCAGCTCGTTTGGTCGCTTACGCGGTCTTCTTTATTAACATATAAAAAAGTTATATTGAACTGTAACTATTGTAACCAAAAAACTTAAAAATTATTGACATTTTGCGAAAATAAAAGTATAATTAATATGTATTATTGAAAAGGAGAAAAAAGTTATGCTTGCTAAATATTGGAAAAAAATCGGAATGTTAATTTTAATAATAGCATGTGTATTTAATATAATGGGCAAATTAGTAAATAAATTATCATTAAACAAAGAAATGTTATATACAACACAATATATGTTTGAACAAGAAGAAAAAAATGAAACAAAATAATTTAAAATACTTGAAAAAATAAAAAAAATATGTTATGATAAAAAACAGTCATGTTATTAAATTCGAGAAAGAGGTGAACATAGATGAAAACAGAAATACAACCACAATATAACCAAACAACTATAACATGTGCTTGCGGAAATGTTTTAGAAGTTGGTTCAACAAAAAAAGATTTAAAAGTAGACGTATGCTCAAAATGTCATCCATATTGGACAGGTAACTTAAGACAAGAAACAGCTGGTGGTAGAGCAGACAGATTTAAGAAAAAATACGGACTTGCATAGAAGTAGAAATAAGAGGAATGAAAAAGATTTCGTTCCTCTATTTTTTTGAGAAAAAGGATTGTAGGGCTTTACATAAAATTGACAAAATTTATATCGTATAATATAATTTATAAAGATTTCTGTAAAAAGTTTTAATTTAAATAAATAAAAAACGAAAGGAGAAGATATTTTAAAACAATAGTTACAAATTTTGAAAAAATAATTTTTAACAGAAATCTAAAAGTTAAGATATTCATCATTTAACATAAAATGAAGTGCAGGAGGAAATAAGATGAAAGGATCTTTAAGTTTTGATAATAATGAAGAAGTAAGATATATCAAAGAATATGGAAATGGATTAGTAGAACATTATATAAATAGACATAATAGATTTTATACTATTAATGGTAAAAGAATCCATGGATATAGAATTATTTATTATGATAAAAACTATTTTTTACTTCAAGATAGTGTATCAATGAAACAACATAATAATTGTACAGAAATAAAATTTTATATTAGTGCTACGTTATATGATTATAGTGGAAAAACGATTATTCAAGGTAATATAGAGGTAGGGAAAGAAAAAGGCTCTATAAAAACATTTGATTTAGATTCAGTGAAACTTGAAGATATGAAAGATAAAGAAAAACTTTTACGAGAACTTAATGATAGCGTAAAAGTATTCTTTAAAAAGTATTTATACTCTAAAGAAAGTAAAAAAATGCTTAAGTTAAGAAGTGAAGAAAGTGTTTCTTTAGAAGAAGAAAATGTAATTATTACATTTCCAGAAGGGGAAAAAATTAGATTGAATAGTAAATTAGAACAAATTGATTCAGAAGATGGTATAGTTTATATAGGAGAATATTTGTAACTAGAAATTAAAATATCTTTCAAAGTGTTAACAAAATAGTTAGCACTTTTTTATAAATAGTATAAAATTTTGAGAAAAAAGAGGGGCAGTTCTTGATTTTCTTAAAATTCTTGCAAAATCATACAAAATGTAATAAAATAAGCAAAGCAATGGAGGGAAAAAATGAATACAGAAAACGAAGTAAAACTACAAGAACAATATATAAAAAAAATAAAAGAAATAAATAATAACAAAAATTTAAAATACACAATTTTGACTATGGGATGTCAACTAAATGAAAACGAATCTGAAAAACTATGTGGCATGATGGAAAAAATGGGATACAGTAAAACAGAAAATCAAAACGAAGCAGATGTTGCATTATTCAACACTTGTTGTGTAAGAGAGAATGCAGAAGACAAGCTATTTGGAGAACTTGGAGAACTAAAACGACTAAAAGAACAAAATGGTATTATTATAGCAATCGGTGGTTGTATGATGCAAGAAAAACACATTACAGATAAAATAAAGACAAGTTATCCTTTTGTAGATATTTTATTTGGAACTCATACACTTCATAAATTCCCAGAAGATTTATACAAATCTTTGCAAGAAAAAAGAAAAATAGAAGACATATTAGATATAGATGGAAAGATTTATGAGGGGTTACCAATTAAAAGAAATAGTAAAATAAAAGCAGCTGTAACAATAATGAATGGATGTAATAATTTTTGTAGTTATTGCATAGTCCCATATGTTCGTGGAAGAGAAAGAAGTAGAAATCCACGTGATATTATAAATGAAGTAAGAGAATTGGCAAAACAAGGATACAAAGAAATAACCTTGCTTGGTCAAAATGTAAACTCATATTTAAGAGTAGAAAAAGAAAAAGGAATAGAATTTGAGGAATATGAAGGAGTAAATTCTTTTGCAACATTACTCCGAGCAATTAACAAAATTGATGGAATAGAAAGAATCCGTTTCGTATCACCACATCCAAAAGACTTTACAGATGATGTAATTAAAGCAATTGCTGAATGTAAAAAAGTTTGTAAATTAGTACACTTACCATTACAATCAGGAAACAGCAAAGTCTTAAAGGAAATGAACAGAAAATATACAAAAGAACAATATTTAGCCTTAGTAGATAAAATGAAAAATACAATTCCAAATTTAACTTTATCAACAGATATAATTGTTGGATTCCCAGGAGAAACCGATGAAGAATTTGAAGATACATTAGATGTAGTAAAACAAGTTAAATTTGAACAAGTATATATGTTTATCTATTCAAGAAGAGTAGGAACACCAGGAGATAAAATGGATAATCAAATTCCAGAAGAAATAAAACATAAAAGATTTAATAAATTAAAAAAATTAGTAGAAAGTCAAATTGAAGAAAACAATCAAAAATATGTCGGAACATTACAAAAAGTCTTAGTAGAAGGACAAAGTAAGAACAACCCTAACATGTTATCTGGAAGAACAGATAGTAATAAGGTAGTTATATTCGAAGGATCTTTAGATTTAATTGAGAAAATTGTAGATATGGAAATTGTTTCTGAACATATGTGGTATTTAAAAGGAAAAATAAAAGAATAAAAAGAAGGAGATAAAGCTATGGCAGAATATTCACCTATGATGCAAAGATATCTTGAAACAAAAGAAGAATATAAAGACTGTATTTTATTTTATCGTTTAGGAGATTTTTATGAAATGTTCTTTGATGATGCAATAACTGCATCAAGAGAATTAGAATTAACTTTAACAGGAAAAGATTGCGGTCAAGAAGAAAGAGCACCAATGTGTGGTGTTCCTCATCATGCAGCAGAAATATATGTTTCAAGACTAATTGCAAAAGGATATAAAGTAGCAATATGTGAGCAATTAGAAGATCCTAAAAAAACAAAAGGGATTGTAAAAAGAGGTGTTATTAGAGTAGTAACTCCAGGAACATTGGTAGACAGCAATATGTTAGAAGAAAGAAAAAATAATTACATAATGTCTATTTTTAAAACAGGAATATATTTTGGAATTAGTATATGTGATATATCAACAGGAGAATTTTATTCATCAGAAATAAAAGACAATAACAATTTTCCAATATTGTTAGATGAAATTGCAAGATATACACCATCTGAATTAGTAGTAAATTCAATGATGGCAGATTGTAAAGAAGAGATAAGCAAAATAAAAGAAAGATTTGAAAATGTATATGTAACAAAATTTAATGATAAATTCTTCACAAGTGAATTAAATAATATTAATTTAAGATTCAATGTAGTTGATAATAATGAAAGAAAAATTGAAAATCTAGAAGAAAGAAAATTAGCATTAAGTTCTATAAATAGTTTAGTAGAATATATAGAAGAAACACAAAAAACTAGTTTAGACCATATAAATAAAATAACAATTTATAACCTTTCAAAATATATGTCACTTGATATTAATGCAAGACGAAATCTTGAAATAACAGAAAAAATGCGAGATAAATCTAAAAAAGGAACTTTACTTTGGGTATTAGATAAAACAGCTACATCTATGGGAGGAAGGCTTTTACGAAGATGGCTTAATGACCCTTTAGTAGATGTTTTAGAAATTAATAAAAGGCTAAATGCTGTAAAAGAACTAAAAGATAATATAATGTTAAGAGGAGACATAATTGAAAATCTAAAAAAAGTTTATGATATTGAAAGATTGGCAGGAAAAATGGCTTATGGAAATGCAAATGCTAGAGATATGGTTACTTTAAAGAATTCTTTACTTAAATTGCCAGAAGTAAAAAAGATATTAAAAGAATGTAAATCAGATTTATTAAAAGAACTATATGAAAAACTTGATGAGCTACAAGATATTTATGAATTAATAGATAAAGCAATTGTAGATGATCCACCTATGACAATTAAAGATGGAGGCATTATAAAATTAGGATATGACGAAGAAATTGATAAATTAAAAACAGCGCAAACAGAAGGAAAGAACTGGCTTGTTCAACTAGAAGCAGAGGAAAAAGAAAAAACTGGAATTAAAAACTTAAAAATAGGATTTAATAAAGTATTTGGATATTTTATAGAGGTAACAAAATCTTATTTAGACCAAGTTCCAGAAAGATTTATTAGAAAGCAAACTTTAACTAACGCAGAAAGATACATAACAGAAGAATTGAAAAACTTAGAAAATCAGATATTAGGAGCAGAGGAAAAAGTAGTAAATCTTGAATATGATGCATTTGTAGAAATTAGAGAAGAAATTGCAAAAAATGTTATAAGACTTCAAACAACAAGTGAAGTAATATCTAGTTTAGATGTCATTACTTCATTTGCTGTGGTAGCTGAAGATATGAATTACTGTATGCCAGAAGTTAATTCTTCAGGAACTATAGACATACAAAATGGAAGACATCCTGTTATCGAAAAAATATTAGGAGAAGGAAGTTTTGTAGAAAATGACACTTATTTAGACAAGCAAGAAAATAGATTATCAATTATAACAGGACCTAATATGGCTGGTAAATCTACTTATATGAGACAAGTAGCACTAATTACTTTAATGGCACAATGTGGAAGCTTTGTACCAGCAGAATCAGCTAGAATAGGTGTAGTTGATAAAATATTTACAAGAGTAGGAGCTTCTGATGATTTAAGTATGGGGCAAAGTACTTTTATGGTAGAAATGATGGAAGTTGCAACTATATTAAAAGAAGCAACACCTAATAGCTTAATTATATTAGATGAAATAGGAAGAGGAACATCAACTTATGATGGTTTATCTATTGCATGGGCAGTAGCAGAATTTATAGCAGACAAAGAAAAATGTGGAGCTAAAACACTATTTGCTACTCATTATCATGAATTGACTGAATTAGAAGATAAATTAGAAGGAATTAAAAACTATTCAATTGCGGTAAAGGAAAAAGGCGAAGATATTATCTTTTTAAGGAAAATTGTAAGAGGAGGAACAGATGAAAGTTATGGAATTCATGTAGCAAGACTTGCAGGAGTTCCAAAAGTTGTTACACAAAAAGCAAATGAAATCTTGCGTTCTTTAGAAAGAAAAAATATAATGACTGGCAAAAAGCAAGAGAAACAAGACAAAAAACAAGTAGAAGGGCAATTTGATTTATATAATTATAAATTAGCAGAGATTGCCCATGAAATTGATAAGATTAATTTAAACGAATTAACTCCAATTGATGCTTTAAATACTTTAGTTAGAATTAAAGAAAAAATGAAATAATAAAGATTGCAAAAAACATATTGATATGCTAAAATAATAACATAATATAATTCATAAAATTCCTGTTCTAATAAAGAAAAATTTATATATATTCATTATATTAATTTAAATTAGAAAGATAAATATCAGGAGGAATGAAATTATGTGGAAAAAAATAGTAAAAAAAATAAGAAAAACAGAGGAAGTACCAAGCAAAAAGATTAAGTATTCTCCGGATTCGGTTTTCCCAAGTAAAAAAATTCAAGATAAAGTTGAGGAATATCTAAGGAAACAGAGAGTATAAAACCACAAATAAAGGCGACAATTAGTAGCCTTTATTTCTTTTATAAAATTATCACATTTTAGCTCTGCAAGAAATATAGAAAAGAAATTTATTGATGCCGAAAATGTAAACAATACAAAAGAGAAAGAGAGGTCTAGAAGAAAACTTGAAGTCACAAATTGTGACCTCAAGTTTTTCATTATCTAAGTTTGATTCTATTAGCAATACAGAAGAAAAAGACAATATAGAATTTTGGTATGCAAGAGATTTGCAAATTCAATTAGGATATTTTACTCATACTTCTAATTTAGGATTATATCTCTCAAGCCACATATTTACCTGACATAGATACGCCATTAATTGAGGACCGACCATAAGTTGACCGGAACCAAGGTCTTGTAAAAGCTTTTCCATCAGTTTCTAAAATATCTAAAATATATTGTCTATTTAATAAATTATTAATTGGAGCATTTTTATCTTCCATAATTTTAGTTAACATTTGTTTTACCTTAGCAAGATAGGTAGGATTATGCGTTTTTGGATAAGGTGATTTTTTTCTATCAACAATAGTAGAAGGAAGAAAATCCTTGCAAACATAACGAAGTAATCCTTTTTCTCTACCTTTTAAGGCTTTCCATTCCCAAGGAATATTCCATACATACTGAGCTAATCGATAATCACAAAAAGGCACACGTATTTCAAAGCCATTATACATAGCCATTCTATCAGAACGGTCTAAAAGTGTTTGCATAAACCAATTCAAAGTAAGATATGATATCTTTCTTTTTTCCGCTGTTTCAGGAGAATCAGAATCTAAGATTTCTACTTCTGCTAAACTTTCTTGATATCGATAATCAACATATTCTTTTAAATTAATTTTATTTCCAATTTGAGGATTAAGTAGTTCCTGCCTTTCTGTTAAAGAAATTGACCAAGGGAAGGTATTGCTTTTTAGTGCATCTTCACGGAAGAACCATGGATATCCACCAAATATTTCATCTGCACATTCACAAGTCAAGGCAACTGTCATGTCTTTTTTTACATTTTTACAAAATAGCAATAAAGAAGAATCTATGTCTGCCATACCAGGCATATCACGAGCTATCATAGCATCTTCTAAGCTATCTGCAAGTTCAGGAGTATCGATTACAATTTTATGATGATTAGTATGAAGAGACTGTGACATAAGGTCTATATAAAAATTATCAGAATTTGGTTGAAAATCGCTTTTAACAAAATTTTTATCATTATCTACATAATCTATAGAATAAGTGTCTAAAGGAGGCAATCCTTCCTTTTGACAATAATCTGAAGCGAATTTTGTTATAATACTAGAATCTAATCCTCCAGATAAAAAGGTACACAATGGCATATCAGATACCAACTGCTTAGTAATTGAATCATTTAATAAGAATTTTAATTTGTCACAAGTTTTTCCAAGACTATCGGTATGTTCTTTAGATTCTAATTTCCAATAACGTTTTAAATGTAACCCCGAGATATTAAATACTCCAAAATGAGCAGGTTTAACTTCATATATGTTTTTAAATACAGTTGTTCCAGGGGTATGTGCAGGACCAATTCCAAATAATTCAGAAATCCCTTGTTCATTTAAGATTTTTTCAACTCCTGGATATTCAAACAATCCTTTAAGCTCAGAAGCAAATATAAAAGTGTCTTTTATTATAGTATAGTAAAAAGGTTTGATTCCAAAATGGTCACGAGCTAAAAATACTTCTTGTTTATTTGTATCTAAAATAGCAAATGCAAAAATTCCATTAAGATGTTTTACTACATCTTTGCCATAATATATATAGCTTTTTAACAATATTTCTGTATCAGAATGAGTATTAATTTCAAAATCATTTTCTTTTAAAATTTTCTTTAATTCTTTAGTATTATAAATTTGTCCATTATAAACAATTACATATTTACCAAAAGAAAATCTTTCTATCATAGGTTGTTTTCCACCTTCTGGGTCAATAACAATTAATCTTTTATGAGCTAATGCAACATGTTTATCTATGTAATAACCTTCTTCATCAGGCCCTCTTCTAGTTAGAGCTTGATTCATATTTTTTAATACTGTTTTATTATTTGAAATGTCTTTTTCAAAATTAACAAATCCAACAAAACCACACATAAAATACCTCCATTTACTTTGTATATAAATTATTGTATGCAAAAAAGTAGAGAAAATTTATTGATTTTGAAAAAAACTTATAGTAAACTAAAGAAGGATAAGGGAGAGTGAAATATAAATGCCTTTAAAAAATATAATAAAACATCTAAAATTAATTACTCATCATAGGTGGTTAGTTTTTAAATTATGTTGTAAAATAGGAGAGCCATGGAGAGGTTTAGTACATGATCTATCAAAATATTCTCCAACAGAATTTTGGGAAGGTGTTAAATATTATGTAGGAACTCACTCGCCAATTACTGAAGCCAAAAAAGATAAGGGATATTCAGAAGCGTGGTTACATCATAAAGGAAGAAATAGGCATCATGCAGAATATTGGGTAGATCAAACAGCGCCAGATTCAACGCCTATTATGCCATATAAATATGCAGCAGAAATGATTTGTGATAAATTAGCAGCAGGGATTGTTTATCAGGGAGAGAATTGGACAAAAGAATATCAGTTGTCTTATTGGGAAAAAGAGAAAGAAAAAAACAAAGGTAGAATAAATCCTAAAATAGAGAAATTTGTAACAGTAGTTTTGACAGAAGTTGCAGAAAATGGGATAGATAAAACACTGACTAAACAAAACATTAGGCAGATATATAAAAAGTATGTTACTGTTAAAAGTTGATATATAATTAATAATAATGAAAAGGAATTTGAAAATCCTATGCAACAGCTATTGACAAAAAAGGAAAATACTTGTATAATTTTATAGTGACTAAAAAAGAATAGACTTATATAAAAATAATTTAGATAAAAAATGAAACAGATATATACATATATCTTTTAAGCAAGGGGGGAATTAGAATGGCACAACCAAAAAGAAGATGGTCAAAAGCAAGAACTCATTCAAAAAGATCAACATGGAAAAAAGAAAGACCAACATTTTCAAGCTGCCCACATTGCCATGAACCAGTAATGCCACATAGAGTTTGTAAAAACTGTGGATACTATGATGGAAAAGAGGTAGTAGCAAAAAAAGAAAAAGAAAATGCATAATAAGTAAAGAAAAG
>CALYAH010000137.1 GCA_944393455.1 uncultured Clostridia bacterium | reverse complement strand
CTAATATATGCCATTTTGAATTTAGTTTTATTGGCATATTGTTCTTGGGTTAAATTATTTTTATATCTATACCATTTTGTATTAAGTCCAACCAATTCCATTGAGGTCATAGCAAAATCCTCCTTTTACAATGTTTAATAATGTAAAAATTATTTATATATAAATTATAAAGATAAAACATAAATAACTTAATACCATTAAAACTTGTTAAGATATATCTAAACAAAAAATGAAATTTGTTGCAAAATAATATATGATGTAGTATAATGAAATCATAAGAATATAGAGAGAAAATTTAAAAAATAAAAAAATGCTATTTATTGTATTAAATTTTAAATGAAAGGAAAGAAA
The DNA here is from genome assembly GCA_944393455.1 of uncultured Clostridia bacterium. Lineage (GTDB taxonomy): Bacteria > Bacillota > Clostridia > TANB77 > CAG-508 > CAG-269. The sequence goes on along the minus strand of CALYAH010000137.1, from coordinate 2,730 downwards.
TGATATGGAATATAACCTATCACAAAATAATGATAGTAAAAAGAAAAAATACGAAGGTATAATAAAGCAAAACAATGAAAAATATTTAAAATTAGCTGAACAAATAAAAAGTATTAGAGCTGATAGAGGACGACCAGTACAAGAAAGACAATATGATGTATTAGAGTTAGAAATACAACAGGAAGAAATAGAAAGAGATACAGCAATTAAAGAACAAGCTATTGCTAGTTTGTATGTGAATGAAATGGAACAAAATTTGATTCAGCGCAGAACAAATAAAGAAATTTCAGCACAAGAATTTTCAAATGAAATTCGTAATATTAGAGAATATAGGTCTATGACATCTATAAAAGAAGGTATTGAAGATTATGATATTGAATCTACAATAACAGAAATGAAATTAAGATTAGAATATATGAAAAGAAGTATGGGAAAAGTTCCAAAAGAACAAGCTGATAAAAATATTGCTGATATGCAACAAACTTTATCTGATAATGAAGAATATAGACAATATGATGCTCAAGAGTTAGCTAAACAATACTTTGAGTATAAAAGAAGAAATTTATATTATCAAAGAAATAGTGGGGAGATATCTACTGACGAGTTAAGACAAAAATTAGAAGAATTGGAACAAACAAAAGGAAATATACCAACTAATAAAGAATTTGAAGAAATGTTAAATGATTTATCAGAAAAACATTTAGAAAAATCACAACAAACTCAAAATTATGAAAGAGAGGTCAGTCATAGAGATGGTATAAATTATTCACATTATTGGGAAAACAATATGAATCAAGATATAAATGAATGGCATGATTATAGTGCTTATTGCGCTGTTCAAGATTTTGATAATAAAACTTTTGAATTTGGGTTACATGCTCCTGCAGAAACAACAGGTCAATATGTAGAATATGTTGGTGAAAAATTAGGGGAAGAATATGCAAGAGGTGCAAAAGACGAAAAAGCTGAAATGGCAAAACAATTTGCTATACTTGAAGTACAAGGCAGAATGGGTGATTTTTTAGATATTTATAGTTCAGAAGATGTAAGCGGGTATGATAAGCCAAAATTATTATTACAGTTAGAAAAAGTTAATGGATTAAATATTCAAGATTTTGAGGATACAATAGGACTAGATACATCAGCATTACACCAAGACATATTTGTAGCAACTTATGAAATTGAAGAATGGGACGAAGCTTTACAAAGAAATGTAATGAAGCCTATAAAAGAATATTATCAAAGAGATGAAGAGGGAAATTTTGATATTATTGGAACAGGTACAGAATATGAAACAACATTTGTGCTTGATGGTATGTCATTAGATATTGATACAGACCAAGTATTACAAGGAGAATCTTTAGAGAGAGTTACTCAAAGAGAAATGGCAGATAGACTTGTGAAAAATGGTATAGAGAATTCTATGCAAAAGTTAGAGGCTAATGGTAAAGTAACAGAAGTAGCAAGATTAACAGATATGAGTTTTTTACAAGATTTTGCTAAACAATGTGGTATTCAAGACTGGGAACTAGCAGGAAGAACATTTATTGTATCAACGATGAATGAAAAAGGAGAAGAAGAATTTGATATAATAATTAGAAACGACGGAATGGGTGAAACAGAATATGAACATTTAAAAGGAATAAGTGCAACTGAAAAATCTAGTAGAGAAATGTATACTACAAATGGCAAACAAATTCCTGGAGGAGTAGAAGAACTAGATAAAACACAAACATTAAAAGAATTTGTAACCCAAAGTGGACATAGATATACTATTACAAGAAATGCAGAAGGAAAATTAGGGTTTAATGAAGTATTTAGAGAAAATGAAAATATTATGCAAGGAAAACATGTTGATACATTTACATACTCTACAGAGGATTTATTTAAAGCATATCAAGGTGCAGAGATAAATCAAGAGGATTTAAACAATGCTTTTGAAAATATAAATAGAACAAAACAAGAAAGAGAACAAACACAAACTCAAAATAAAACAAATAATTTTGAAGGAAGGTAAAGATAATGAATATAAACACAAAAGAAATGTATTCAGAAGTTTATGGAGTTTTAGATATGCTAGGAGAAAATTATATATCAAAGTTACCATCTAGCTTATATAATATGATAAAAGAAGAAAAATTAGAAACATATAATCCAAATTATGATGCAACAATAAGCTTGGATAAACAAAATTTAAAAAGAGAAACTCTTTCTATGATTGCATTATTTCATTTGAATTATTGGTGTGATTCAGAAGATGAAAAAAATAAATTAAAGGAATTATTTAAATCGAATGAAGAAAAACATCAATTAGAAATAAGAGAAAAATACAATCCAGATAATATTTTTAAAAAGCATAACCAAGTAAAAGAAATAAAAGATAATATTGTAAAAAATGAAAATTCTTTAGTAGAGTATAAAGAAACCTTTTTTACAAGGTTCATAAATAAAATAAAAAATATTTTTCATATAAAATAAATAGCAAAAAATGCCGTTTTTGTTTTTCGGCATTTTTTGCTATTTATTATCCATAATCCATTCATAAACCTCATTTTCAGTAAGTTTGCCATTTTTCATTTGGTTAATTTTTTCTTTAGCTTGTTTTTTCCAAGTTTCAAAGTCTTTAGCGAGTTCCTTGTTATCTTTATTTTTCTTAACCTGCATAAATTTTTGTTGATATGTTCTCCTATATTCTCCCATAGCCTTGTTTTGTTTTAATCTTTCTGTATA
>CALYAH010000136.1 GCA_944393455.1 uncultured Clostridia bacterium | reverse complement strand
AAATGCTGTATTTGTTAATATGCAGAATAATGATACTAGAACTGAATATATAGTTTTTATAAAAAATATTCTTGCTACATTTGTTATTTTGTTTACAACTCTTCTTCCTTCCATTAATATATCTTGTAAAACACTAAAATCTGAATTTAGTAATACTATTTGAGAAACTTGTTTGCTACTTTCTGTTGCATCTGGAAGTGTTATACTACAATCCGCTTCTTTTAAAGCAATTACATCATTTACCCCATCTCCTGTCATTGCCACTTTGTGATTTTTAGCTTGTAGTGCATTTATAATCATACTTTTTTGATGAGGTAATACTCTTGCGAAGATGCTGTATTTATCCACTAAATTTATGATTTCATCATCACTTTTAATAGTAGATAAATCTATATAAGAATCATAATTTTCTAGACCAGCTATTTTAGCTATATTAGATACTGTAAGGGCATTATCTCCTGAAATAATTTTTACATCTACACCTTGCTTTTTAAAAACACCAAGCATTTCTTTAGCATTTTTTCTTAAAGGGTCTTCTAATATAATTCCTGCTACTACTTCTAACTCAGGTAATTCTGGTTTAGAAATTGTATCTTTTGTATATGCCACTCCTAACACTCTTTTTCCATGTTTTTGTAATTCTGTTATAATTTCTGGCATTGTTGTTTTACTTTTTTCAAATAATCTTTCTGGCGCTCCAACAACAATTGAACCAAGATTTTCAAATGAGATTGAACTCCATTTTCTTTCTGATGAAAAAGGAATATTATCTACTTTTTCATATGATGTATCTCCTTTAAAATATTTTTGAATTGCTTTAAATGTAGCATTATTATCCCCCATTCCATTTGCAAAAGCTGTCATCATCTCATTAAAATCTCTTGGAAGTATGCTTTCATTATACATTTCTATTTTTGACACTTTCATTTTTCCTGTTGTTATGGTTCCTGTTTTATCTAAGCAAATTGTATCAATATGTGCTAAAGCCTCTATACTGTATAAATCTTGTACTAAAACTTGTTTTTTAGCTAACTTTATAACACCTGATTCCAATGAAATTGTAATTAATAGCACTAATCCTTTTGGTAACATTCCAAGTAAAGCTGCTGCTGTTGCAATTACTGATTGTGTTAAATCCGCTTGTCTTGTAATATATGCTTGTAAGAATAATATAATTCCAACTGGTATAATTGCAAAACTTGTAAATCTAGTTACTTTTTTCATCGAATTTAGCAATTCCGAATTATTTGATTTTTGTTTTTTAGCAGAATTTATAATTTTGTTTGCAAAATTATTTTCTCCTACTTTTTCTACAATTGCATAGCATTTTCCGCTAACTACATAACTTCCTGAAAGTAGTTTATCATTTTTATTTTTTAATATTAAGTCTGATTCTCCTGTTAATAAAGATTCGTTAACTTCTACTTCTCCTTCAACAACATAAGAATCAGAAGGAATTTGGTCACCTTGTGCCAAAATAATTGTATCACCTAAAACAATTTCTTCTATTTCTATCTTTTTTTCCTTTTTATTTCTAATTACAGTTGCTTTTGATATATTTAATATAGATAATTTTTTTACTAAATTTTTTCCATGAATTTCTTGAATAATCCCAATTAACACATTTACCGTAATAATTAAAAAGAAAAATACATTTGTATAAGCCTTTACACAAATTAGTGCTATTGCTATTATTAAATTATATAAATTAAATAATGTAAAAACATTATCAAAAATAATTTGCCAATTAGATTTTAAATTATCTTTTTTAGTTTTGTTTACATTTCCTTTTTCTATTTGTTCTTTTACTTCTTTATTTGATAATCCTTGTATTTTCTCCATTTTTATTTTCCTCCTTTGAATTCTCGACATATATTACACGATTAAAAAATAAAAAAGTTGGTAAAATTTTTAAATTTGTTTTTCTCCACATCTACCACAATATTTATCATGTACATTTATAGTTGCCCCACATGTTTTACAAGTTTTATCTAATTTTGTACCACAATAAGTACAATATACATTGTTCCTATTTTGTACTGTCTTACATTTAAAACAAGTTTTATTATTTTGTTTATATATTATATATATAATCACTCCAGCTAAATTTGTAAATAGTGTTATACCACCCCATAAATATGGATTTAATTTTGATTTTAATGCATCTTGATAAATAAATACAGCTACAATTATCCAATATATCATAAATAAAAACATTATAATTGCTAAAGCCATCTTAATATATGCTTTTCCATTTATAACCGGATGTATTTCGTTTATAAAATATATTTTCTCTCCAGTACTATCATTTATTGCATAACTTAATAAATACAAATTTTTTTCACTTAAATTTTTTTCAAAAAATATTTCATCTTCATAATCTTTTTTCACATCATTATCAAAATTCGATAGTACAGTAGTTAGCATTAACTCTTTATCACTTGTCAACCTAAATATTACATTATCCATATTTGGATTTGTATAATATTCGTCTGTTTTATTATCTTTTCTGTCTAATTCAAATTGTCCTTGTTTTCCTAACTCAGAATTTTTACTAGAATATAATATTTGATTTTCATTACTTAAAATTAGAACATCTACTATATCTTGAGAATTTTCTGACAAATTTTTTATTTCTTCCTTTATTTTTTCTAAATTATAGTTATTCTTTTCAAAATTTTTACTAATATTATTATATTCATAAATAAATTCTAATTTATTTTGAAATTTATTTCCTATAAATATAAGTAATCCTATACCAACTAACAAAGCTATTATAATATATAGTATAGCCACTTTTTTAAAATTAATTTTCTCTATAAAATTATTCATAACATTCACCTCTTACCTCTTGTTTTAAAGCTATTGGTAACATTATTATGACTATAGTTGATGTAACTGCTATTGCTCCAATAATAAAACTCCAGATATTTATATTTGCTATTATTAAAATACTTGGTAAAACTAATAGCATAATACTGGTTATTATAAATAATTTTTGCAATTTTCTCTCTTTTTGTTTTTGCTTTAATTCAAAACATTTTTTATCTACTTCTGGTTCTAAACTATTTAAAAGATTTTCTAAATCTTTATTCATGTAAAATCCCCCCATTTTTTAATTTTCTTTTTATTTTTTCTTTTCCTTCGTATATTCTGCTTTTAATCGTTTTTGTCTGTGTTTCCATTTTATCTGCAATCTCTTTTAATGAATATTCTTCTAAATATTTAAGTTTTATAGCCTGTGCTTGTTCATATGGCAATTTATCTATTTCTTTTAATAAAATATTTAGTTCCTCTTCATCTGCAACTTTATCTTCAAATCCAGAATCTGATATTTCTTCTAAATCTAACGAATAAGATATTTTCTTATCTTTTCTCAAATAATCTAAATATGTGTTTTTTGCTATTTTCATTAAATATGTACTAAATTTTGCACTTCCCTTTGTATCAAATTTATCAATATTGGTTATCACTTTTAAAAATGTTTCTTGTACTAAATCTTGTGCCAGTTCTTCGTTTATTGTTAGTTTTATTAAGAATTTTGATACATATGGATAATATTTTGTTATCAATTCATTAAATGCCTCTTTTTCTCCTTTTTGACATTTAAGTATTAATTTTATGTCATTCAAGCTAGCACCTCTTTTCTGCTTTACATTTATTACACGATTGAGAAACGTAAAAGTTGGCGTCCTTAATAATAATTTCACTTTTTTATTTATTCATATTAACACAAATGAGAGTAATCATCAATATAATTACTCTCATTTAAATTCATTATCTGTTTAACTAAATTAGTTTATTATATTCTTCGTCATTTACTGGTTCACACCATTCATTATTTGTATTTTCGCCCGGCACTTCTATTGCCAAATGGCTAAACCAACTATCCTTTTTTGCTCCATGCCAATGTTTAACATTTGCAGGTATTGTTACAACATCTCCTTCTTTTAAGCTTCTTGCTTCTTTTCCTTCTTCTTGATACCAACCTTCACCTGCAACACAAATTAATATTTGTCCTCCGCCATTAGTCGCATGGTGAATATGCCAATTATTTCTACATCCAGGTTCAAATGTTACATTTGCTATAAATACATTTGTTTCCTTTGGGTTTGTTAATGGTTTTAAATATGAATTTCCAATAAAATATTGACTATATGCTGTGTTTGGTTCTCCTTTTCCAAATGCTCCCCCATCTTCTAAATTAAATTGTTTTGTTTGCATAACAAATACCTCCTTATAAATTTTATTTTAAAATTATTTTGCTACTTCATTTATACATCTAATAGCATTAAGAGTTCTTGGATATCCGATATATGGTAATAATGTTGTTACTGTATCTATTAATACTTGCTTATTATTTCCCATATTTAAATTTCCCTGTATATGACCTTTTACCTGTGGCTCTAATCCACTTTGTGATATAAGTAATGTAAATGTAATTAGTTCTCTTGTTTTTAAATCCAAACCATTTCTAGTATAATAGTCACCAAAACAGTTGTCTGATAAAAACTTTTGAATATGAATTTGATCTTCTGGAGAATTTTTATATCCTTGATCGATTGCATCTCCAAATATTGATTTTTGTACAGCTAGTCCTTTTTCAAATCTATCCTCTAAAGTTGTTGTGCCTTGTTTTTCCAAAGGTAACTTTATTCCTCTTTCTTCAAAGATTTTATTTGTTGGCTCTAATAAATCTAATACCTTTAAAACTCCAACATAAGGAATAGATTGATATAAAATTTCTTTAATTTCTATAGGTTGTACTCCAACATTTAATGCAGCTTTAACAAATACTTCATATCTTTTAGGTGTTTGAGAAGCTATTGTACAAGCTAAAATAACCATTTGTCTAGTTCTTTCATCTAAATTTTCATGTTGTAATACCTCATCAAAATTAAAATTTAATAATATCTCCATAAGTTCTTCATCATAAGTTCCTTCTACTCCTATTTCTGGAAACAATTTTTGGTGATTTTCCATTGCTTTTTTAGTTATGTTCACTTTTATACCTCCTTTTATAAATCCTCTGTAAAGTCTTTTCTTTTGCCCAAAGATATTTCTTCGTAAATCTTTATTTTATAATTCAACCTATTTATTGTTTCATTAATATTTTTTTGCTTTTCTAATAGCTTTTTTCTTTGCTCTTCTAGTAACTCTTTTCTTTCTTTAACAGTACTTTTTCCTTTGCCTAATAATGTCATGTATTTTATTAAAATTTCAATTTCTACTCCTGCATTTCTCATACATTTTACGAATTCAATTCGTTTACAAGACTGTTCGTCATAGTCTCGTATTCCATTTTTAGTTCTAGGCACAGGTGAAAGTAATCCTACTTTTTCGTAATATCTTAATGTATCTGGCGTCAAATCATATTTTTTGCTAACCTCTGCTATTGTCATTATTTTTCCCTCCTTACTTTTTACTTTTTTATATTATCACTTGGAGTTAGCTCAAAGTCAATAGTTTTTTTAAGTTTTTTATTTTTATTTCATAGCTCTGATAAACTAGTATAAATTTACAAAAAAAGAGAGTAATTATTAAAACTACTCTCTTTTTTATTTATAATTTATCTTATAAAATTTGTAAAATTAATCTTCTCTTCTTGTTTTGGAAGTTCAATTCCTTTTTCTTTTCCAGCTTCAATACATTTTAAATAATAAGCCATATTTCTTCCTAATATTCTCATTATTTGCATACCCTCTTCATCTTTTACTACATCTTCTGGTGTTGCTCCATGGACCATATTCCAATATCTTGATG
>CALYAH010000135.1 GCA_944393455.1 uncultured Clostridia bacterium | reverse complement strand
TTAACTGATGTTTTTTTACTCCGTCCCAAAAAGCATCAAAAAGCACCAAAAAGCATCCATAAAAGCATTAATGTCTTTTATAAGTATCTTTAGATAATAATTCTGAACTAACTACTTTTCCATCTTTCTTTAGAATCTTATAAGCTTCAGAATAAATTGCTGTTGCAGTTCTTCCAGTTTCATAAGAAGAAATTTCAACCTCATAATCATCTTCTTGTTTTAAGCCAAATATTTGAAAGCTTGCGACACCACCAGAAACAGAACAAATTAATTTTATTGGGTAATTTCTATTATTTTTAAACTGAAAATCAATAGAACCATAAACTACAGTGGCATCCCTACTTGCTGTTACATAAGAAGGAACAAATTGATGATTAGTTCTTTGCGTTATTTCTAGATTTGCATAAATAACGGCATTATATAAAGTTGAAGTTATCTGACAAATTCCTCCTCCGAAGTCCATCTACTACTTCTCCGCTTACATAAATAGGTGCTTCTTTATATCCAGCGGCAATGGTTCTTTCTCCGACTACTTTATTGTAAGAAAAAGTTTCTCCAGGCATTAAAACAGTTCCATTTATCTTATTAGCTGCTAATATTAAGTTTGTTGTTCTATTTCTATTGCTAACAGCATATTTAGTTGAGTAACTAGATAATAAATCTGGAAAAGCTTCTGTTCCAATCATATTAGTTGTTACATTTGGATATAATATTTTTAAAGGAATAGTATATTCCTCAGCAGTTTGGTCACCAATAATTGCTTTAGCTTCTTCGATGGAAACGTTAAAATCTACTCCGTTTTCAGAAGGATAAACACTAAATGGATTTTGTGTATAGTAAGCATCTACTGGATCTTTATAAATTTCGTTATGTATTTTTTCAACATCGATTGGTTCTGGTTGTTTTGATGTTACAATTATTTCAATGGCTGAATCTTTACATGAAAAGTCAGAAATAGCAGCCCTTATGGCATTAATTGTAGCATCTATATCAATTACATTACCTTCTTTACCAGTTGTTACAATTAAATTATTGCCATCAATATAATAACTACTTTCAACTACCTTATCTGGTAATTGAGTTGAAATATCTTCTAAATTTTTTGATAATTGTTCTTTATCTAATTCTAAATTTACATCTATATTAGTTTTACCAAACATAGTAGATAATATATACAAATTATTTTGAAAAATATTTCCTTGTCTTCCTACATTATAAGCATTATTTACAGCTGCTTTAGTATTAAAAGATACATTTATTTGAGAAAGAGAGATTGTTGTTTCAAAATCATTGTGTTTTAGTTTAATCTCTTCTGGTAAAGAATTTTGCAAATAATTATCTAATTGATATTTAGCATCTGATTTACTCATGTTAGAAACATCTAATCCTTTAATTGAAACTCCTGATACAATGTTGGAATTTAGAGTATTGTATACAGTAAAAATCAAAAAACATAAAATTAAAATACTTACAACAACTGCTATCAATAAAGTCCAAATAGATACTTCTTTTTTTTCTGGCGATTCCTTTATTGGAACAAAATTCGTTTGAGAAGTTTTATCTGATTCTGTTGAAAGGTTTTCTTTTATGATAGTTGTATTTGAAGAATTTTTTTCTAAATTTTCTTTGTCTAAATTTTCCTTTTTTTCTTTAACGTTCATAGAAATCTCCTTATATAAAGTCATCTTATTTATTATACCATACTATTTTGTTAAAAAAAATATAAATAGATAAAAAATTGTCAAAATAAAATAAAAAAAATGGCTAATAATATAATTATAAAACTTAAATAAAAGTTTTATGATTAATTATATGAAATCTTTTAAAAAGGATTTACAAGGAGGATGTTATGTCTAGAAATAGTAAATTAATATCTGAAAATTTAAGAGAAGAAATAGCAAAAGAATTAGGAGTATATGAACAAGTAAAACAAGATGGTGGTAGTTGGGGAAATGTATCATCAAAAGATTGTGGAAATATTGTATCAAAAGCAATAGAAATCGCAAATAGAAGTGTAGAAAATAAATAGCAAAATAACAATTGAAGGATAACTACTACAGCTTAGTATAAATATTAAACTTATACTAAGCTGTAGTAGTTATTTTAGATTAATTTTTTTAGTTGCAAAAAATAAAAAATAGTCATATAATTTAGCAAAGAATCAAAGGCTACGAATGTAACATTGAAACTGTAAATAAATAGAAAGGAAAGTAGAAAATGAAAAATTTAAGCATAAAAGACATACTAAACGTAACAAAAGGACAATTAATTATTGGAAATGAAGAACAAGAATGTAAAACATTTTCTAAAGATACTAGAAGTATCAAAAAAGGTGATTGTTACATAGGAATAAAAGGTGAGACCTTTGATGGAAGCGGGTTTTGGAGACAGGCTTTGGAAAATGGTGCAGATTGCGTTATTGTAGAAAATATTGATTTTACAGAGGATGAAAAAAAGGAATTCGAAGGAAAATCAATAATTAAAGTAAAAAATACTTTAGAAGCACTTTACAAAATCGCAAGTTACAAAAGAAGTTTATATGATATACCAGTAATAGCAATTACAGGTAGTGTAGGAAAAACTAGTACAAAAGATATTATTGCAAACGTAGTATCTAAAAAATACAAAACATTGAAAACAATAGGAAATAATAATAATAATATTGGGTTACCATTTACAATTCTAAGAATGCAAGATGAAGAAGCAATGGTATTGGAAATGGGAATGAATCATTTTGGTGAAATTAGTTTACTTACTTCTATCGCCAAGCCAAGCATTTGCGTTATAACTAATATAGGGACATCACATATTGGAAATCTGGGTTCTAGAGAAAATATACTAAAAGCAAAATTAGAAATATTAGAAGGATGTGAAAATCCAACTATTATAATAAACAATGATAATGATTTATTACATAATTGGTACGAAAATAATAAAGAAAATAGAAATATTATAACCTATGGAATACAAGAAAAGAGCAACTTAAATGCAGAAAATATAGTGCTAAATTCTAATAGCAGTGAATATATATGCAAATTAGATCAAGAAGGTGTACAAATAAAAGTTCCAGTAGGGGGAGAGCATTTTATACTAAACAGCTTATGTGCAGTAGCAGTAGGAAGAGTTTTAGGTATCCAAACTCAAGAAATAGTACAAGGAATAGAAAGTTTTGAACTTACTAAAAAAAGAATGGATATAACAGAATTAAAAAATGGAGTAAAAGTTATTAATGATGCCTACAATGCAAGTTTGGAATCTATGAAAGCATCACTAAAAGTTTTAGCAGAAAATAAAGGAAATAGAAAAATTGCTGTATTAGGTGATATGTTTGAACTAGGTGAATATTCGAAAGAAATACATGAAAAAGTAGGAGAAGAAGTATATAACAATAATATTGACATCTTAATATGTAGTGGTGAAAATGCGAAATATATAGCAAAAGAAGCCGAAAAAAAAGGAATGAAAAAGGAGCAAATTTATTATCTAGAAGATAAAGGTCAAATCGTAAAACTTTTAAGAGAAATTACCAAATCAGGAGATATTATATTATTTAAAGCATCTAATGCAATGAAATTTTTCGAACTAGCAGAAGAATTAATAAAATAATGTCCAATTGGGGACAGGTCCAAATGGACAAAAGTGTCCATTTTGGGACACATCCATTTTGGATATGAAAGGATGATTAATATGAGTAAGAAGAAATTAGGAGTTATATTTGGTGGTATGTCGACGGAAAATGAGGTTTCGGTTGTTTCAGCAAATTCAGTGTTGAATAATTTGGATAAAGAAAAATATGAAATATATCCTATTTATATTGATAAAGATGGAGAATGGTGGGAGTATAAAGAGGATAATAATAACAGAGAATGGGGGCAGGAAGTAGAAAAAAAAGAAAAGATAGAAAATATAATTAAATACTTAAAAGATTTAGATGTAATGTTTCCAGTATTGCATGGGTTATATGGAGAGGACGGAACGATACAAGGTTTGTTTGAGTTGCTAAAAAAACCTTATGTAGGATGCGGTATTTTAGCTTCTAGTGTGGGAATGGATAAAGTATATACAAAAGTAGTTTTTAAAAAAGCAGGACTAAATCAAGCGAATTATGAGTACATAAGAAAGTTTGAAGACAAATATATTTATGTAGATAAGCAATTTAATGAAAAAATATTAGGATTAGAAGAAACTGTAAAGGAAATTAGTAAAAATTTAAATTTCCCAATGTTTATTAAACCATCTAATTCAGGTTCTAGTGTAGGAATAAATAAAGCTAAAAATGAAAAAGAATTAGAAGAATATTTAAAATATGCTGCCAAATTTGATAATAAAGTTTTAATAGAAGAAGGAATTGAAGGAAGAGAGGTAGAGTGTGCTGTTCTAGGAAACGAAGAAGTTATAGCTTCTTGTGTAGGAGAAATTAAACCAGCTGAAGAGTTTTATAGTTATGATGCTAAATATAAAAATGAAGAATCTAAAACCGAAATACCAGCTAATATTCCAGAAGACATTTCAAACGAAATAAGAAAACAGGCTATAAAAGCTTTTAAGGCGATTGATGGTAAAGGATTATCTAGGGTTGATTTCTTTGTTGAGAAAAATACTAATAAAATTTATATTAACGAAATCAATACTTTGCCAGGCTTTACTAGTATTAGTATGTATCCTAAACTTTTTGAAGAAAGTGGAATAACATATAAAGAATTATTAAATAAATTGATAGAATTAGCGTTAGAAGAGAAAACGATGTGATACAAAGGGTGATACAAAGGGGACAGAGCAAAAATGTCTCATAAAATGTACGAAAAATGTCGAATACAGCTAAAGACAAAATTTGACAAAATAATGAGACATTTTTGCTCTGTCCCCTTTGTATCATTAAATAAACAGATAAAAATCCATAAAAACTATGGATTTTTTTCTTTTTTATGATATAATAAACTCACCTAATTTTGGGAGGATGTTAAAAATGGTTTTTAAAAATTATTACAAAATATTAGATTTAGAAACAAGCCGTGTTTCAATTGATGAAATAAAGCAAGCATATAGACAAGCTGCTAAAAAATATCATCCAGATTTAAATGATGGAGATAGATTAGCAGAAGAAAGAATAAAAGATATTAATGAAGCTTACAAGGTATTATCAGTTCCATCATCTAAAAGAAAATATGATAGAGTGTGGAACTCTAAATTTTCAAAAGGGAAAAAAGCATTTTCTGGAAGAGAACAAAAAGGCGTATTTTTAAATATGTTTTTAGGCAATATGGATAATACGGAGCAAAAAGCAGATAATAAGAAAAATCCAGTAAAAGGTGAAAATGTAGAAACTGAGATAAATGTAAGCTTATATGATGCCTTTTATGGATTAGAAAAGCAAATATCATTAAGAACTGTAGAAGGAAAGGCAAAAACATTTACTGTTTCTATTCCAAAAGGAATAAGAGATGGCGAAAAAATTAGATTAATTGGACAGGGAAAACCTGGGCAAAATGGTGGAAAAAATGGAGATTTATTTATAAAAATAAATATAGAAAATGATCATAAATTTAAATTAGAGGGTTATGATATTTATACAGATTTATTTTTAACACCATGGGAAGCGGCTTTAGGTACTAGAGCAACAGTTGAATCAATAGATGATGAAACCAGAGTGTATATTCCACAAGGTATACAAAGTGGAGAAAAAATAAGAATACCAAATAAAGGATATCAGGACGGAAAAGGTTCAAGAGGAGATTTAGTAGCAGAAGTAAAAGTAATGGTGCCAAAACAATTAACAAAAGATGAAAAAGAGGCATTTAAAAAATTAAGTGAAATATCAATGTTCAATCCAAGACAAGACAAAAAATAAACTTTACATAAAAAACAGATTGACAAAAGCTTGAAATTTAGCTATAATTATAGATAGTGATGTAACAAATGATGAACTATGGATTAGAACATAGAATAGGGGTGTAAAAATGGAGACGTGGGAAGGAAAACATTTTAGTATAACTGATCCAAAAAACGTAAATACAGTAATATATCAAATTAATAAAACTCAAAAAGAATTCTTAGAAAATTCGCCAAAATATACAGTAGAGAGATTAGACTTCACAGAGGAAATTCGTGGCGAAATGAAAAGAAAAACATTTTATATGAATAATCCATCACAAGACCATGATCAACTACTAATTCTTTCCTTTGCGAAAGAAAGAGTAGTTGTTAATATGGCGTTGTTACAAAATGATAAAATTACTATGAGTAAAAAACCAATACCGCTCAAATTTGATAGTATATATTCAGAACAAGAACAAGAGATAAAAGATTTTAAATATACACCTAATTTAAAAAGGCCTATTTGTATAATAGACCCAGAAACTACAGAAGAAATAGAGCCAACACTTTATTTTGATGAAAAAACAAATGAAGTTAAAGGAAAATGCAAGTTAAAACCATATAAATCTTATTTTACCTTTGAAATTAAAGATAAAAAAGATGACTAAGGGAGGAAGTAGAAAATGATTAGTCAAGTATTTGATCGAAATGATCAGATTAGATTTATGAATACAGCAATGGATGAAAAAGGAAAATGTGTAAGAGTAGATGCAAAATTGGCCATGAAAGGACACGAAGTAGAAGCATTTTTAGACCAATTTGGAGCACAGTTTCCAATAAAAGTAGAATCACATAAAGTTGTAAATAATAAAAATGAAGCTTATATGTTAGTTGATGGAAAGAAAATACCATTAGATAAAGAAAAAGCAGATAAATCACAAAAAGCTCAAGAAAGAAAAGGACTTTTAAATTCTCAAAAAGGAATAGACAGGGACTAATATTACAAAAGAGTAGGTGAATTTTATGAACTACAAAATTGAAGGCGCTATTAGAAGAAATAGAAAGAATTTTATAATATTTGCAATACTATGGATATTTATAGCCATAGTATTTGTTTCGCCATTTTCTTATAGTTCACATGTAGCAAGTGCAGAAGGGAAATTTGATATGACATTATTTTTACAGACTTTTCCGGAAGCAATATCAAATCCATTTGGAACACTAGGAAATATATTTTCAGAAGGGATTATAGGAGATTATATTTCAGCATTGCTTGTAGTAACTATATTTTATTCTGTATTTTTCTTTATAGGATTTGTAAGGTCAGCTCCTAAAAACGAATACACAGACATTGAACATGGTTCAAGTGACTGGAGTCAAAGAGGAGAACAATACCAAATCTTAAGTAAAAATAAGGGAATTATATTAGCAGAGGATAATTACTTACCACTTGATAAAAGAGGAAATGTAAACGTTTTGGTAGTTGGACGGATCAGGTTCTGGTAAATCAGCATCTTATTCTATACCAAATGCATATCAATGCTTAGGGTCATACGTATTTACAGACCCAAAAGGTGAATTGTATGATAGAACAGCAGGTTATTTAAAATCACAAGGATATGATATTAAAGTATTAAATTGAGTAAGACCACAATATAGTGATGGATATAATCCATTAATGCATATATCATCTGAATTAGATGTAGACGTTATAGCAAATACAATAGTAAAAGGACAAAAAACAGATAGTGGAAGTAGTGATCC
>CALYAH010000134.1 GCA_944393455.1 uncultured Clostridia bacterium | reverse complement strand
ATTCACACATTCTATCTCCAGCAACATGTAAGTGTCTATGAGCATAGTCATTACTTGGATTTAACCATACTTCACTATAACCGTTAGCGCCCCAACTTGAACGACAAGGAGAAGAAACTTGCATGTTTGGATATCTGTCAATATATTCAGAAGGTGTTATTAATTCAAAATTACAATCATCATAATAGATTTTTTTAAATAAAATATATAACCAATAAGGACCTTCGTACCACCAATGTCCATAAAGTTCAGCATCATAAGGACATAAAATAATAGGTGGGGTATCCATATATTGAGATAAATGGTTGATTTGGTTTGTTCTACAATCAAAGAAATGACCAGCTTGTTTTTCAGCTGAATCTTTAGCCCATTGTACATTATAATAATCTTTAAATTCAGTTTTTCCAGTAATTCTATAGTATTTAATTCCAGTATGTACTCTTACTCCGTTGTGGGCAATATAAGGTTTTATATAATCGTAGTCAGCGTCATAACCAATGTCACGATAAAATTCTCTATAATTAAAATCACCAGGATATCCATTAATAGAACTCCATACCTGTCTAGAAGATTCAATATCACGTCCAAAAGCAATTACTCCTTCAGGAGAAACAATTGGAGCAAAAGTACCATAAACAGGAGTTGGATTAGCATAAAGAATACCATGTGTTTCGGTAATAACATAATCAATTCCAAATTCTTTTAAATACTTATCAGCCTCTGGAACATATCCACATTCAGGAAGCCAAATACCGCGTGGTTTTCTTCCAAAATACCTTTCATATGTTTGAACACCAACAGCAATTTGAGCTTTTACAGTTTTTTCGTTAACATATAAGATAGGAAAATATCCATGTGTTGCACCACAAGTAATGATTTCTAAAACGCCAATATCTTGAAAGTGTTTAAAAGCATCAATTAAATTACATTTATAAACATCTTTGAATAAGTGTAAATCATTTGAATAACGGTCAAAATAATAATGAGAAAGTTTGTTTAAACGTTCGTCGCCAGCAGTTCTTTTAATTTCTTTCTCAGACAACTCAATTAATTTTTTTAAATATTTAATATATTTTCTTTGTAATAATTTATTATCTAACATCGAAAGTAGAGGAGGTGTCATAGACATAGTAATTCTAAAATTAACACCTTCATCAACTAATTTTTGAAAATTAGTAAGTAATGGTATATATGTTTCTGAAATGGCTTCATATAGCGAAGATTCCTCTAAATAGTCATCACTCTCAGGATGATGGATAAAGGGAAGATGAGCATGAAGTACAAAACTTACATATCCTTTTTTTTCTTGCATTATAATTCTCCTTTGTTATTTATATATAATTTATAATGAGACACTTTTGCTCTGTCCCAAGTGTCTCAAAACATTCCGTGAGGAAGGATTTCCAGAAGAAGGATTTGACAAATCATAAATTTCTTCTATATTTTCATCTTTATAAATTGCCTTGTATAAATCATATATATTATATATTTTGCCCATATTTCTAATAAAAGAAACAGAGGTAATATTTTTTGTGGTTTGCGTACCCGTTTTTACATTTCTGAAATAAACCATTTTTTGGTTTTTATCAAATAAGATTCTATCATTAGGTGATTCAATTTCATTTGACATAGATATATAAATATAATCAACATTAATTTTTTCAGTTTTTACTATAGGACGTCTACCAAGTTCAATTCTATAATCACATTTACTATCTGCAACATGCAAATACCAGCTATTAGCAAAATCATTGATTTCTACTTCAAAACTATAACCTAGAGTGTCATTATGAACAATTAAAATTGGTTTTGTTGTTTCAAAAAAGTCCTTACCATATTGTTCTTCAAAGTTTTTTCTGTCCTCATCTGAAATATCCCAATAGATAAACAAATTAGTTGGTGTTTGGGCCAAAACTTTTACAACAGTTTGATTATAACGATAAGGTAAATCGTAATATTCTACAATTTCTACTTTGTTCTTAGCTGCTTTCTTTGTAGTAGATTTTGTTGATTTTTTACTAGCAGTTTTTTTCTTAGATGTAGTAGTCTTTTTTGCTACAGCTTTTGTTGTTGTCTTTTTAGATGTAGAAGTAGTTTTTTTTGTTGACTTTTTAGCCGTAGTTACATTCTTTTTAGATGTTTTTTTTGCAGTAGAAGCTTTTGACTTGGCCGTAGAAGACTCTTTTTCAGCACTAGTTTTTGCTTTTGCAGCAGTCTTTTTAGTAGTTGTAGTAGCTTTTTTTGGTTCTTTTAAATTATTTTCTAATTCTTTTTGTTCTTTTGTTTTTCTTGGCATTTTTATCCTCCTTAAGTAATCTCTCTTACTTTCTTTAATATATTATACTAAAAGTAAAAGAAATTCAAGGGGAAAAAGTAACTTTTTGAAAAATAATGTGAGACAAATGGGACAGAGCTAATCTGTCTCATTTTTTTTGTCGAATTTTGCGATGAAATATTTAAAATTCTTAAAAGATGGATTTTATAAAACTTGACAAATTCTGGAAAATAATGTAAGATACGATAGTAATACTTTTTTAGGGATCATAAAATAAAGGGGCATATTTTAAATTTTAAACAATTTTATTCAAAAATTTTATTCTTAAAATTTCAAAAAGAAAAACAATTAAAATATACAAAATAAAGAGAAAAGTAGAGGGAAAATAAGCAAACTTTTCAACTTTACTTTAAAATAAAACTTGACGAATGAATAAATAAAATGTATACTGAAAGGAGATAATATATGATAGTTTTTACAATGGTTGATTATTGGAGATATCAATCAAAAATTTCGATAGGAAGCACAGTACATGATACAGAAGAAAAATATAAGTTAGAAAAAGAACGAAAGAATACACATCAATATCATGATAAAATTTTTAAAGAAATTTTAGATAATAAAAAAGAATTTATAATGTTTATAGAAAAATACATAAGATGTGAACAAAAAGAAAATTTGATTAAAGAAAGTGATATTGAAAAATATAACAGAGAATTTATAACCTCTGATTTTACAGTCAAAGAATCAGATATTATTTATAGAATGAAGGAAAAAGATGTATTTTTTATAATAGAGCACCAAAGTAGAATTGATTATGAAATGGCAAAAAGAATTAATGAGTATTGTGTGGAACTAATTAGAAATGTAACGAAAGGAGAAAAAAATCCTAAAGTTTATCCATTGATAATTCCAATTGTTTTATATACTGGAAAGAAAAGATGGGATGCGCCAAGGAGTCTTAGTGAAATGCAAGAAAAATATGATGGGTTTGAACCATTAGATTATCCAAAATATAATTTAGTAGATATTAATATTCTTTCAAAAGACAAGTTAATCGAAGAAAAGAGTGGTATATCAAAAGCAATACTATTTGAAAAAATAGAAACAAAAGAAGAAACTAAAAGAGCTATAGATAAATTAATAAAAATAGGATTAACTGAAGAAGAAAAAAGATACTTAAAAATGATACTTACTTATTCAAACGACATTAGAAAAAAATTAGATATTGATGAAATAAATAATTATAAAAAAATAATAAGTAAAGGAGATGATAGTATGACAAATTTTGAAAGATTATTTATTGAACTTCTAGATGAAAAACATGAAAAACAAAGAAAAGCTAAAGAAGAAGCAATAAAAGAAGGAAAAGAACAAGGACTTAAAGAGGGCAAGGAAGAAGGGATAAAAGAAGGAAGAAAGGAAGGAAGAAAAGAAGGAAGAAAGGAAGGTATAAGAGAAGGAATGAAAATAATAACGAAAGAAATGTTAAGGAAACAATTTAGTGATGAAATTATAATGGATACAACTAAAATAAATAAAAAAGACTTACAAAAATTAAAAGAAGAATTAAAAGTATGTTAAAATAGGTAAATAGAAAGTTCTTTTATAGAGTAGTATACTCTGAGAAAGAACTTTTTTGTTTTCTGGTATACCAAAGATGTTTTTTTACTCCGTCCTCAAAAACATATCCGACCACTTATCCTAATTGAAAAGATTTAAAATAAAATATATAATATCATAAGATTAAGAGAGGAGGAGAAACCTTGATTATAGACAAAGTAAAGAAGTTGAATGGGGAAGATACTAAAAGAGTTAAAAATGAGAAAGCAGCAGATATGATGATAGGAAAATGGGTTAAGTGTGATAGCTGTAAAGAAATTATCTATAAAGAGGATCTTCACAAAAATTTAAGTGTATGTCCTAATTGTGGAAAACACTTTAGATTATCAGCAAGAAGGAGAATTAAGCAGATAGCTGATGAAGGGACTTTTGAGGAAATTGGAGCAGATATTTTAACTAAAGACCCACTAAAATTTGATGGGTATTTGAAAAAAGTAGAAGTGTTAAAAGAAAAAACAAAAATTGAGGAAGCTGTAAAGTGTGGTATTTGCGAAATAGAAGGTGAAAAAGCAGTTTTAGGTGTAATGGATGGAAACTTTTTAATGGGAAGCATGGGTTCAGCAGTGGGAGAGAGAATTACTTTAGCGATTGAGACGGCTATAGAAAAAGAGTTACCATTAATTATGTTCTGTGTGTCAGGAGGAGCAAGAATGCAAGAGGGAATTGTTTCTTTGATGCAAATGGCTAAAACTTCAAGTGCAATTGCTAAATTGAATCAAGCGAAAAATTTGTACATATCTGTTTTAACAGATCCAACAACAGGTGGAGTAACAGCAAGTTTTGCTAGTTTAGGAGATATTATTTTAGCAGAACCAAAAGCCTTAATTGGATTTGCAGGACCAAGAGTAATTGAACAAACTATTAAGCAAAAGTTACCAGAAGGATTTCAAAGTTCAGAATTTTTATTAGAACATGGATTTATTGATAAGATAGTAGAAAGAAAAGAGATGAAATCTACTCTAGCAAAATTAATTAGAATGCATAAATAATGTAAAGTAAAAAGTATAGATAAGACAAAATGAAAGTAATAATGAATAATAATAAATAAAAAATTATGAACAAAAGCAATAGAAAGGAGGAAAATACTATGGCAGAGTTAACGGCATGGGATCGAGTAACACTTGCAAGACAATTAGAAAGACCAAAAGCGTCAGATTATATTAATTCGATATTTGAAGATTTTATAGAGCTTCATGGAGATAGATGTTTTGGTGATGACAAGGCTATTATAGGAGGCATTGCAACATTAAATAAAATGCCAGTAACTGTAATAGGAGAGCAAAAAGGTAAAAATGTAAAAGAAAATATGGAAAGAAATTTTGGAATGCCAGAGCCAGAAGGATATAGAAAAGCGTTAAGGTTGATGAAACAAGCAGAAAAGTTTAAAAGACCAATTATAACTTTTATAGATACACCAGGAGCTTATCCAGGAATGGGAGCAGAAGAAAGAGGACAAGGAGAAGCTATTGCAAGAAGTATTATGGAAATGTCAAGCTTGAAAGTTCCTATTATATGTATAATAATAGGAGAAGGATCTAGTGGAGGAGCTTTAGCAATTGGTGTTGGAGACAAAATCGTAATGTTAGAAAATGCAGTATATTCTATTTTGTCACCAGAAGGATTTGCTAGTATTTTATATAAAGATTCTACTAAAGCAAAAGAAGCAGCTCAAAATATGAAAATGACAGCAAATGACTTGAAAAAATTAAAAATAATAGATAAAATAATAAAAGAACCAGAAGATGGAGCTCAAAACGATTTTGAAACAATTGTAGAAGAAATAAAAAAATACTTAACACAAAGTATAAAAAAATTGCAACAACTAACAGAAGAAGAATTATTAAAACAAAGATATGCAAAATTTAGAAATATGTAGGAGGAAAAGAAAATGATATTAAAAGATAAAAAAGTAGTTATTATGGGAGTAAGAAACAAATGGAGCATTGCATGGGGAGCAGCTAAGTCTGCATATGAACAAGGTGCAGAAGTTATTTGTACATGTGCAGAAGAAAACATGGAAAAAGTAAAAACATTATTAGAAGAGTTACCAGGTTCTAGTGTATATGCTTTAGGAGATGTAGCTGTTGATGAAAATATTGACAAATGCTTAGAAGAAATCAAGAAAAATCATGGAAAAGTAGACGGGATTTTACATGCAATAGCACATGCATACTCAGATGATTTAAGAAATGATTTTATCTTAACTTCAAGAGATGGTTATGCACATGCTCAAGATGTTAGTAGTTATTCTTTAGTAGCAATTGTAAGAATGGCAAGAGAAAAAGAAATGTTAAATGAAGGAGCAAGTATTATTGCTTATACTTATTATGGTTCAGAAAAAGCAATAGAGGGATACAACGTAATGGGAGTTGCCAAGGCAGCATTAGAAGCAAGTATTAGATATTTAGCAAAAGATTTAGGAAAAGATGGATACAGAATTAATGGAATTTCAGCAGGACCAATTAAAACTTTATCAGCTAAAGGAATTAAAGATTTTGGATCAATATTAGATATAGTTGAAGAAAAAGCTCCATTACATCAAAATGTAACAACAAATCAAGTAGGAGATGCAACAGCATTTCTATTTAGTAATTTATCAAGTGGTATAACAGGAGAGATTATCCATGTAGACAATGGATTTTCAATAGTTGGTGTATAAAAATATAAGAATAGCAAAAAAACTATTTGTCATATATCAAATAGTTTTTTTCTATTATACAAAACACATAAAAACTATACAGAAAAATAAACAAATTCTGTTGAAACTCTTTTAAAAAAAGCTAAAATAGTATACAATAATATAAAATTAGATTTTAGGAGAGGATTATGAATAAAAAATGGCAAATATATGAAACAGATAAAGAAAAAGTAAAAAAAGTAGCAGACCAATACAAAATAAATGAATTACTTGCCACAATATTAGTTAATAGCAATATTATACAAGAAGATGATGTTAGACTATTTTTAAATCCAACAAGAGATGATTTTTATGATCCGTTTTTAATAACTGATATGGAAGTAGCAGTTGAAAGAATTATTCAAGCAATTGAAAATAAAGAAAAAGTTACTATATATGGGGACTATGACGTAGATGGAATTACTAGTATAACTGTATTAAAAAGTTTTTTGAAAGATGTTGGTTTAGAAACAGTTGCTTATATTCCAAATAGATTACAAGAGGGATATGGACTTAATAAAAATGCAATTGATAAAATTGCTGAATCAGGATGTAAGCTAATGATTACAGTTGATTGTGGCATTTCTGGAATTGAAGAAATTGAATATGCCAATTCATTAGGAATCCAGACAATAGTAACAGACCACCATGAAGCTGGAAAGGAGTTACCAAATGCGATTGCTGTAATTGATAACAAAAGAAAGGATAGTAAATATCCTTTTAGAGAATTAGCAGGAGTAGGAGTAGTTTTTAAAGTAATACAAGCATTAGGAATTCGATTAGGCTTAAAAGAAGAAGCATATTTAAAATATCTAGATATTGTATGTGTTGGAACCATATCAGACATTGTTCCTTTAGTAGATGAAAATAGAGTGATTGCCAAATTAGGTTTAATGTTAATTAAACAAACGAGAAATATTGGATTAAAATCGATTATTAATTCATCAGGATATAGTAAAATTGATTCTAATATGATTTCATTTGGAGTAGCACCAAGAGTAAACGCATGTGGAAGAATGGGAAAAGCAGAAGAAGCTTTAGAACTGTTTTTGTCACAAAATATAAATGAAGTGAATGAATTAACAAAAAAATTAAATGAACATAATAGAGAAAGACAAGAAACAGAAAAAGCTATTTTTGAAAATGCAGTAGCCATGATAGAAACAGAAAAGCTAAATGAAAATAATGCAATTATAGTAGGAGGAGAAAACTGGCATCATGGAGTTATTGGAATTGTTTCTTCTAAAATTACAGAAATGTATTTTAAACCAAGTATATTATTAAGTTTTGAAGAAGATGGAATAGGAAAAGGATCGGGAAGAAGTATACCAGGATTTGATTTACATGAGGCTTTAATGCAATGTTTAGATACCATTGAAAAATTTGGCGGACATAGTATGGCAGTAGGAATTACAATAAAAAAAGAAAATTTAAAGAAATTTAGAGAAGAATTTGAAACAATAGCAACTCAAAATCATATTGATGAGATTATACCAATTATAAATATTGATGCAAAAGTTAATTTAAGTGATATTAATAAAGAAATGGTAAACAGTCTAAAACAGCTAGAACCATTTGGAGAAGGAAATAAAATGCCAATATTTGCATTTAAAAATTTAAAAATAGATTCTATTAGAGCTTTATCAGAAGGAAAACATCTAAAATTAACATTAAAAGATAATAACTATATGATAAATGCAATTGGATTTAATATTGGACATTTAGCAGAAGAATATAGAATTGGAGATAAAGTTGATGTGGCAGGAGTATTAGAAATAAATACTTTTGGACGGAGTAGACAATTTGCAAATTAATATAAAAGATATTATGAAGTCAATATAAAGGGGGATACACTATGCAAGAAACGAAAGAAATAACTATTCAAGATGTTATTGCAAAAAGGAAGCAACATGCAAGAAGAGTAGATAGCAAACTAATAATGAAAGCATATAATTATGCTCTTAGTAAACATGGAGACCAATGTAGAAAATCAGGCGAACCATATATAATACATCCACTTAATGTAGCATATATCTTAGCTGATATCGGATTAGATGAAAGTACAATTAGTGCAGCACTTTTACATGATGTAGTAGAAGATACAGATGTTACAGAAGAAGATATAAAAAGAGAATTTGGAGAAGAAATCTCAAGCATGGTCGCAGGAGTTACTAAACTTAGCAACATCTTGTTTACTTCAGTAGAAGAACAACAAGTAGAAGATTATAGAAAAATGTTTCTTGCTATGGGAAAAGATATAAGAGTTATTTTGATTAAATTAGCCGATAGACTTCATAATATGAGAACACTAAAATATTTAAAAAGAGATAGACAAATTGCAAATGCTAAAGAAACAATGGAGCTATATGCACCACTAGCTAATCGATTGGGATTATATTCTTTAAAATGGGAGCTGGAAGATTTAGCATT
>CALYAH010000133.1 GCA_944393455.1 uncultured Clostridia bacterium | reverse complement strand
ATAAAACCAAAACTTAAAAATATTATTAATTATTTGGCTTAAAAAGGTTAAATAAAAAAAGCCCCAATAAAATGCAAAGCAAGCAAATCACGCCAGTTATATCAAATCCAACAGGTGGAAAAAGTACTAAAATAGAGCCAAGAGTAAAACCAATAATACTATAAAAAGTCTGTGCATAGAAATGATTTAATAAAAACTTAGTTAATTTCATAAAAACGAGACAGCCTATAAAAAGTCCAATTCCCATAGGAATTAGAACTGGAAAATACAATAAAGAAATGGAAGATAGGTAAGTAGAATACACTCCCATCAGCATTAAGATAATTGTGCTACTAACACCCGGAACAACAATTCCAATAGACATCATAAATCCAGATATCATTAAATATACAAAATTAAAATTAGCAGAAGCGGAAGTTGAAATATATTTTTCCAGAACAACAGAAAGAAAACCAATAAAAAAAGCAATTAAAGTATAAAAACAATAGTGTAATTTAAAAGTGGTCTTTTGGTGAACCTCTTTTAGTAAGGATGGAATGCTACCTAAAATTAATCCAATAAAAATAGATTTTGTTTGTATTGGAAAATAATTAAACAAAAGCATAAGTATATTACTAAAAATTAAAACTCCAATTCCAACGCCGATTAAAATTGGAAAAAGAAATTTGGTATTTTTCTTTATATCTTGAAAAAAATTTAAGATACTGTCTAAAAGTTTTTCATAAATCCCAAAAATCACACAAAGAACACCACTACTAATGCCGGGAAGAATGGCACCGCTACCTATTGCGATTCCTTTTATACAGCTAGATAAAAAAGTCATAAAATAACACCTCTATTAAATCTATGATAAAAAAACAAAAAAATTCTTAAAAAATATAATTTTATATGGTCAGGCACATTTCTTTTTTTAAAAACATATAGTTAAGTTATATAAGAGTTGGAGGTGCATTTATGTTGTCAGCACTTTGTATAACCGGACTATATGGTTTTATAGAGTTTCTAAAATCAGCTGTATTTGTTGTAGGATATATACAAGGAGGAACTTTATTTCCAGAACCATTATCGTCAGAAGAAGAAAAAAATTATCTAGAACAAATGGCAAAAGGAGATGATGAAGCAAGAAATATATTAATTGAAAGAAATCTAAGATTAGTAGCACATGTAGCAAAAAAATATAGTACAACAAAGGTGGAGCAAGACGATTTGATATCAATAGGAACCATTGGATTGATTAAAGGAATTAATAGCTTTAAAGTAGAAAAAGGAGCAAGATTATCTACTTATGTATCAAGATGCATAGATAATGAGATTTTAATGCATTTAAGAGCTACTAAGAAACTAGGGGCAGAGGTGTATCTAAACGAAACTATAGGAAAAGATAAAGATGATAATGTAGTTACATTACAGGAAGTATTAGAAAATAACGAAAGAAATATTGAAGATGAAGTAGATATTAAAATTAAAATAAAGTTATTATATGAAAAGATGAAAGACATTTTAAAAGAGAGAGAGCAGAAAATTTTAGAACTTCGCTTTGGACTTCGGAGGACATAAACCAAAAACACAAAATGAAATTGCGAAAATGATGGGAATATCACGTTCCTATGTATCAGAACGTGATTATGACCAATAATTTTATTAACACTTAAATAAAGTAACTCCGTTTTTTATTGTTTCCAAAATTTTAATATGTTTTATCTCATCAATATTAATTTTTAGTGGATTTTTATCAATAATTATTAAATTAGCTAACTTTCCTTCTTTAATACTACCTTTCTCGTTTTCTTCAAAATATTGGTAGGCACTATTTAAAGTTACAGCCTTAATTGCATCTAAAACGCTTATTTTTTCATTTTCATCAAGAATTGTACCAGACTTTGTTCTTCTAGTAACGGCACACCAAATTGTTTCAAACATATTAGGAGGTAATACAGGAGAATCTTGATGAAACGTAAAAATAACATTTTTTTTCAAAGTTGAATTAGCTGGACTTATTTTACTTGCTCGATTATAACCGAAATTTTTTATGTGAATATCGCCCCAATAGAAAATGTGAGAAATGAAAAATGAAGGAATTATATTATATTTTTTTAAATCATCTATTTGGTCAATACCAAGAAATTGTGCATGTATCATAACAGGTCGTAGGTTCTTGATAGTATTTTCATATTTTTTTATACTACTTATAAATTGTTGGGCAGCTCTATCTCCGTTACAATGGGCTAATATCTGCATATTGGTAGATATAGCTATTTTAATAACTTCTTGAACTTCAGAATCTGTCATCGTATTATAACCAAAGTAATTAGGCTTATTAATATACGGACTTCTCATCCATGCGGTTTCTCCTTGGGGAGAACCATCTAAAAATATTTTATAACCGCCTATTTTAAAATTATTTTTATATTGTTTAATATGTTTGTTAAAACTAGAAAAAAATTTTTCATTATTTTCTGGAGGAATATAAGATACTAAATCTAATTTTAATTGGTGATTATTAACTAAATTTTGATAAATAGGTATCATTGATTCATAAGTCATTCCATCTTGAATGGTAGTAATTCCATAAGAAAGATATAACTCTTGTGCCTTTTGATATGAAATTAGTAATTTGTCCATATCAGGAAGAGGAACTTTATTTAAATAATGTAAAAAAGAGTTTTCTTCCATGTAACCAGTAGGTTGTCCATTATATTTTTCTATGAAGCCACCTTCTTGAGAAGGAGTATCTAAAGTAATATTTAATAATTTCATAGCCATGGTGTTAAATACTCCTACATGTCCAGATTTGTGTTGCAACACAACAGGATTGTTAGGCAAAATTTTATCAATAACTTCTTTTTTTGGATGTGATTTTTCGTCTAAAAAATTATGATCGTAGCCTTCAGCTATTATCCATTTAGAATCACTTATTCCTTTTTCTATTTTAAAATTCTTTAAGGTTTCTTGAATATCTTTGAAATTTTTACAGTTTTCCAAATTTGCTTTTAAAAAATTATTTGCAACACCTGAGAAATGACTATGAGAATCAATAAAAGATGGCATCATTGTTTTTCCGTTCAGATTAATTAAATTTATATCTTTGTCTTTATAATGTAAAATTTTTTCTAAACTTCCTACTTTTTTTATAATACCATCTTCTATAAGGATAGATTCTATTTTATCATTTTCTAATGTAATAAAATCACCATTATAATATATTTGTTTCAATCTATTTACCTTCTTAAAATTATTTTGTTTTAGTATTTTCTAATATAATCTTTTTTATTCATATTAGTTTGAATTTAAAATATATAAATATTTTTTTAGTTTTGTCTATTTCAATTCTATCAACTAGTTCTGTTAAAATTTCTCGATTAATTTCAAAATTTGAATTAAACTTTTTTATAAGTTCATTTACATATTTATCTTGGTTTATAATTTTATTTTCTAAATTAAATTTTAGATTATCGATTTTATTTTGAAGGCATATTTTTTCTTGTTTCTTTCTTTCATAAATTCTAACAAAATCATCTTGTGAAAGTACTCCACTTAACTTATCATTATAGATGTTATCAATTTCTAAAACTAATTTTGAAAGTTTTATTTTATATTCTTCCAATTTTTTTATATTTAATTTATTTATATTATAGTCTTGCAATTTTTGTTTTGTTATATTAATAAGTTCTTCTTTTGGGTTAAAAGTTTGCAGTAATGTTTCTAATTTATCTATTACAAGTTTTTCTACATAATCCATTCTAATAGAGTGAGAAGTACAAAGTCTAAGTCTTGTAGAAGCAACATAAGTATTACATCTAAAATAGTAAACTGGGCCATTAGCCAAATTTCGTGAAGAGCACCCAAGCTTTTTACCACATTCATGACAATATACAAGACCCTTTAATAAATAATCATGTGTTTTTATTCTAGTTTGTTTTCTTATTTCAATCATTTCTTTAGCTTTAATAAAAGTGTCTTTATCAATAATGGGTTCATGAGTATTTTTCACTATTTTCCATTTATCTTTAGGGAGTCTAATATTTTTTTTGGATTTATAGTTTATTTTTTTCATTTTACCTTGTACCATATTTCCAATATATAGTTCGTTTAAAAGTATTTCCCGTATTCGTGAACCAGACCAATTCTTGCTTACTTTTGTCATTTTTGAACCATGTGATAATGCATATTGAGAAGGGGTAGGTATTCCATCTAAAGTTAAATCTAATGCTATTGCTCTACAAGATTTACCACTGCAAGCTTCATTAAAAATTCTTTTGACAATATATTTTGCTTCTTTATCAATAAATAATTTATTTGGATACTTTTTATCTAATTTATAGCCAAAAGGAGCTTTACTACCAATAAATAGTCCTAAGTCCTGTTTGTTATGTTTAACACTTTTTATTTTATTAGAAATATCTTTTGCATACATGTCATTTAAAACGGATTTAAAAGGTGTTATATCATTGGAAGAACTATCAACTCCAGTATCTATACCATCTAACAAAGATATATATCTTATACGTTTTTCAGGAAAGTATTTTTCTAAATAATGACCTGTACCAATATAGTCACGACCGAGCCTTGACAAATCTTTGGTGATTACCATATTTATTTTTTTATTTTCAATATCTTGTATCATTCTTTTAAATGATGGTCTATTAAAGGTAGTACCGCTTATTCCGTCATCAATATATTCATCTATTATAGGTAAATTCTTTTTCTCACAAAAACGTTTTAGCATAGAACGTTGATTAGAAATACTTTCTGATTCCCCGCGGTTTTAAATCTTCTTTAGATAACCTGATATATATGCCGAACTTTATAATCTATTGGATTAGAAATGTTTATATCATCCATTTATTATTAAGCTCTCTTTGGACAAAGTTTGCATATATATCAAGTAAGATTTTGTTTAAATCTTCTTTTGTATCATCATATATACAGATTATCTTTTTTTCATCACTCATTAAAAAATCCTCCTGTTAAAAATATATGTTTTACAGAGGAGTTTTATATCATTGAATTTTATCGACATAAATTTTGTATGATTGTTGTAATAATGACGTTCCTATGTATCTAGAATTGAGACAAAAGCAATACATAAATTATCAAAGGAAATCAAAGAATAATTATGTTAACACTTGAAAAATCTTACAAATCGTAGTATAATATAAATGTTTACTAAATGGGAGGTAGGAAAAATGAAAAAAGTACGGTTATTAGTAACTCTAATGGTTGCAGTAGTATTATTTTTAATGGTAGTAATGCTAGGGGATATACTACTTCTTACAAAAAAAGATTTAAAAGAACAATATACTTTATATTTCTTAAATTCATGTAGCAAAAATGAATTAGTAGTTGTAACAAGAAAAAACAACAAGGGAAGAGAGATTTCAGGAATTGTCAAAGATGGCAAATTTATAGAACCTCATACTAATGAGGATAAGGCTATTCTTAGAATTATAAATATTGCAAATAGTGAATTTGTGAGTACGTCCATGCAAGTAGAATACCAAGAAGTTAATGAAAAAGACATAGAAGAAAAAGTCGAAGTTATTAGTAGGAAATTTCCTGAAAAACAGATTTTTGTAGGAGAAGAAACCAAGATACAAGAGGATGGAGAAGAATATAAAGAGAAAAGAATATATTCTTATCCTAAAGATTACATTGTACCAAATGTAGAAAAAATAGAGTGACCGTAAAACAAGTATAAGTTATTTATACTTGTTTTTTTATATGAAACCTACTAATGGAATAAATTGACAGATTACATAATGTGGAGTATAATTAATATAGAGCATATATATGCTTTTTTGCAGACGAAAAGTCTGTATAGTAGAAGGAAGGAGTGATATTATTATAGTAGAAAAGTTACTACATAGAAGTGTAAAAGTAAAATTGTTACTTTGTATAACACTTCCTATGCCAATTACAATTACAGGAGATGTGGCAAAGGCAGGAAATGTAGTGCGTACTTCTAGACAACAATTTTTACTTGAACTTGAACCATCAAGTAAAATAATTTCTAAGAAGCAAGAGAATCACAACATTAGAGCCGAACAGGAAGAAGAATGGAAAAAAATAAAACAAAAAGTAAAAGAAAAAGAAATGGAAAAAGCTCAATGGATATTGACTATTAATAAAGTAAAATACCAGTCTTCTCCCGAAGAGATAGCTTTGTTAAAAAGAGTAGTTTATGCTGAATCTAGAGGTTCTTCTACGGAAGAGCAGATGGCAACAACAGAAACAATTTTAAACAGAGCTGTTACTAGGAATTTAACAATAACTGAAGTTTTAAAACAGAAGGGACAGTTTCAATGTGTGAAATCAGATGGAAATGTCTATACTGGTTTAGAGCCAAACTTAGTCCTAGTAACTGATGAAAGAGTTACTGAACAGGTTTCAAATGCTGTTGATGAAGCGATTTATGGTGAAAATGATATCACCGAAGACTTGTTAAGAGAGGAAGCTCTAAGATTAGGATTGGATCCAGAGATTTATGCCGATGGAGGAGCTATATATTTTTATGAGCCAGATCCTAAAATCGTTTCTGAAA
This sequence comes from uncultured Clostridia bacterium, assembly GCA_944393455.1. Classification (GTDB taxonomy): domain Bacteria; phylum Bacillota; class Clostridia; order TANB77; family CAG-508; genus CAG-269. The sequence continues at coordinate 9,821 of CALYAH010000133.1, read as the reverse complement.
AGGAACTAGCTTCTAGAGCTAGTATTAAGGTTAAAGTAAAAATTGGAGAAGGGGAACATTTCTATTATAAAGTATGGGACAAATAGAAAGACTCCTTAGAGGCTCTGATAAGGGCCTCTTTTTTTGCTACTAAATACAAAAAAAGACTTTATTTGCATAGGCAAGTATGGTATAATAGCAAAAACGAAAAAGAGAGGAATCAAATGAATAGAATAAAATTAAAAGATAGAATATTACCTAATTATACAAAAGGAGAAGAAATATTTAATATGACATCTCATATTGTTGGTGGAGTGCTAGGGATTGTAGCCACTGTTTTATGTGTTGTATTTGCAGCTATTCATGGGAATGTATATGGAATTGTTAGTGGAGCTATTTATGGTGTTACCATGATTATATTATATACAATGTCTAGTATTTATCATGGATTAAGTCCCAAAAAATATGCGAAAAGGGTATTTCAAGTGTTAGATCATTGCTCAATTTTTTTATTAATTGCAGGTTCTTATACACCTTTTGCGTTATGTACAATACGTGAAATAGACCCTATTACTGGATGGGTAATTTTTGTTTTTATATGGAGATTTGCTATTTTAGGAATAGTATTAAATTCAATTGACATTAAAAAGTTTAAAGTATTTTCTATGATATGTTATTTGGCAATGGGATGGTGTATTATCTTAAGAGTAAATATTTTACCACAAGCTTTAGGAACTGCAGGACTTGTTTTATTAGTTTTAGGAGGTGTATCTTATACAGTAGGAGCAGTTTTATATGGATTAGGGAAGAAACGTAAATATATGCATTCGATTTTTCACTTATTTATTTTATTAGGAAGTTTATTACAATTTTTATGCATTTTATTATATGTGATGTAAGATTAACGCAAAAAAGTAGGAAACTAAAAGTTCCCTACTTGCCAAAATCGTTAATTAATTTTAACATAGTTTTTAAGAAAAATCAAATATTAAAAAAGTTCAATTAAATGAGAATAAATTTGAAAAAAGAAGATAAAATAATATAAAGTATAAAACCATAGTATTTTAAGAAAAAAATCAATTTGTAATCAATAAAGACGTGTGCTAGAATATAAATAACTTAAGAGATTAAGTAATAAATAAATAAGTAAATAAATTTACCCTGCGTAGTGCGTATAGGCAGAATTTTTAGAACCAACACACGTATAAAGGGGCCAATCTCTCAAATATGGCGTGCAAGCTCACATTATATAGTGAGAAGCCCATGAGTATTTAGGTAGGCACCCACCTGTTTTTAGGAGCAGGTCCTTAAAAATTCAAGGCAGCTGACGGCTAAGGCGGGGAATTTTTTTGCAAAAAAATAATAACGAGCCATTAGTTTTTTTACTGGCTCGTTATATTATTTAATTACCTAATTGTAAAATGGCTTTTGCATAGATTTTACAAGATAGAATTAGATTATCAATATCAATAAATTCATCGGTTTGATGACACATATCTTTGCAACCTGGGAAATTTGGTCCAAAAGAAACACAATTTTTAAAAGCTCTTGCATAAGTGGCTCCACCAATAGCAATAGGTTCAACATTTGAATTTGTTGTTTCATTAAAAATTTTGCAAAGAGTTTTTATCAAAACGTCATCTTTTGAAATGTATAATGATGGCATAAAATCTTTATCATTAAAATTTATATTTGGGTATAGTTTACAATACTTTAAAAAGGCTTCTTTTATTGAAGTTGTAGATGTATGAATTGGAACTCTTAGATTCATACCAATTTCTAAAATAGAGTTTTCTAAGGTTAAACGGCCAACATTCAATGTAAGTTTTCCTGATTCATCTTCGAAATCGATACCAAGTGATTTTCCATTATGTTCCAAATTTAAATATTTGCTAAAAAAGTCAAAAACTTCAATTGTTGTATTATATTGTTTAAAAAGATGATTAACAACAATAATTAATCTAGAAATAGCATTTATACCTAAGTCTGGATGAGCAGCATGAGCTTGAACTCCATGGGATGTAAGTTTTATTTCTTGGTCACTAATTTTATAAACATCAATTTCAAAATTATATTCAGATATGATATTTTTAATTGAATCAATAAATTCACACATTAATATTTTTTTGTCATCAATAGATAATGTAATACTACAAAATTTAGGAACTACATTTAATGCATTATTATTGCAATTAATTTCTTTAATATTAATGCAAGAATTAGAAGATTGGTACTTCATACTTACAAAGCAATTCATAATAGATTTTTCAGCATAAATACAAGGAAAGTCAGCATCTGGGCTAAAGCCAATTGTTGGTGATTCTTGAGTTTTTTTATAATGCTCTATACAGTCCCAATCATTTTCTTCATTTAACCCTAAAATTAAACGAACTCTTTTATTTACTTTGGCTTTTTCCATAACAGCTTTCATGGCATATAAAGAACTAATAACAGGACCTTTATCGTCAATAGCGCCTCTACCAAAGATTTTATTATCAGAAATAGTTCCGCTAAAAGGAGGAAATGTCCAACCTTCACCTTCTGGAACAACATCTAAATGTCCAATAATTCCAAGTAATTCTTCTCCTTCACCAAATTCGATATAACCACAATATCCGTCTATATTTTTGGTTTTAAAGCCTAATTCTTTACCTAGATTTAAAATGTATTCTAAAGCCTTATCTACATTTTCACCAAAAGGTTTAGAAGGGTCTGAAGATTTACTATAAACACTTGGAATTTGAATTAGTTTTTGAGTTTTTTCTACAATTTCGTCTTTTAAAGTATCAATATAATTTTCTAACATATAACCAGTCCTTTCTAATTTATATATATTATTATAGCATATAACTTATGAAAGAAAAGAGTTAAAAGGTTTTTGTTTTATATATTTTTTATAAGGTTTTCCGAGCTTTAACATACCTTTAAGGACAAACCACTGTAAATTTCATAAAAAATGCATATGATTAAATTTTAAAATTTTTGTCGTAAAATGTAGTAAAAAAAATAAAGTTGTGATATATTAAAAACAGATGAAAGGAGGAAAGGTTTTGAAGTTAGAAAAAGTAGAAGAACTAGAGCAAATGGCAAGAAACATAAGAGAAGGAATTATAGAACAAGTATATGCAGCAGCATCAGGACATCCAGGAGGTTCACTTTCTGTTGCAGATATTTTAACTGTATTATATTTTAATGAATTAAATGTAGATGAAAAAAATCCGAATTGGGAAGAAAGAGACAGGCTTGTCTTATCCAAAGGACATTGTGCACCCGCACTGTATAGTTGTTTGGCCCATAGAGGATTTTTTGATTTGTCCGAATTAGCAGAATTTAGAAAATTGAATGGAAACTTGCAAGGACATCCTGACATGAGGAAAATACCAGGAGTAGATATGTCAACAGGTTCTTTAGGGCAAGGATTATCTGCTGCAAATGGTATGGCCATAGCAGGAAAGTTAGATAAAAAGGATTATAGAGTTTATTGTGTATTAGGAGATGGAGAAATAGAAGAAGGACAAATATGGGAAGCAGCAATGGCAGCAAATAAATATAAATTAGATAATTTGTGTGTGATTGTTGATAATAATAATTTACAAATTGATGGAACACTAGAAGAGGTAATGAGTTCTTACCCAATAGATGAAAAATTTAGAAGTTTTGGATTTCAAATTATCAACATAGATGGACATGATGTGGACGAAATCATGAAAGCATTTGAAGTAGCAAGAAATATAAAAGGAAAGCCAACTTGTATTATTGCAAAAACGATAAAAGGAAAAGGAGTAACATTTATGGAAGATAAGGCAGAATGGCATGGAAAAGCACCAAATAAAGAACAATATGAGATGGCAATAAAAGAAATGAAAGGGGAATAAAAAATGATAGATATGCATATACACACAACATGTTCAGATGGAACAAGTTCAGTAGAAGAAGTATTAAAAGAGGCTGAAAGGATAGGATTAAAGTATATTTCTATTACAGACCATGAAACATGTAAAGCATATAAAGAGATAGAAGAGAAAAATTTGAAAAAATATTTTACAGGAACTTTAGTACCTGGAATAGAAATAAAAGTTGCATATAAAGGTAAAATAATAGATATATTAGGATATAATGTAGATACTAATAAAATACAAAAATGGTCAGATGATTTCTATAAAGATAAAACACATGCACAAGTACAAACAAAATATTTAAAATCACAGTACAAAACCTTTCAAAAACAAGGATATAAGTTAATACCTTATGAAGAAATAAAATGGGATGCAGACCATGATTGGGCAAACCCTGTTATATATAATGAAATAAAAAGCCATCCTGAAAATGAAAAAATAGCTCCAAAAGATTTATGGGCGGATTTTGAGAATTTTAGACATAAACATTGTTATAACGAAGCTAGTCCATTTTATATTGATAAATCAGTAGATTTTCCAACAATAGAAGAAGGAATAAGGCAAATACACAATGCAGGAGGAAAAGCCTTTTTAGCACATATCTATATTTATAATTGGGCTGAAGATAAAAAGGCATTGATTAATGACTTAGTAGATAATTATGAATTTGATGGTATAGAATGTTATTATAGTAAATTCTCTGATGAACAAATTCAATATGTACTAGATTTATGTGATAAAAAAGGATTATATAAGAGTGGTGGATGTGACTATCACGGAAGAAATAAACCTGGCATTAGTCTAGGTGTTGGAAAAGGAAATTTAAAAATACCAAACGAAATTGTAGAAAAATGGTATAAAGAACCAGTGGAGGTATAAAAAGAATGGATTTAAATACAAAAATAGCTACTCGTGAAAGTTATGGAAAAAAATTGGCTGAATTAGGAAGAAAAAATAAAGATATTGTAGTACTAGATGCAGATTTAGCAGAGGCAACAAAAACAAACATATTTGCTAAAGAATTTCCAGATAGATTTTTTGATATGGGAATTGCAGAAGCTAATATGATGGGCACAGCAGCAGGACTTGCGACTTGTGGAAAAATACCATATGCAAGTACTTTTGCAATGTTTGCCGCAGGAAGAAGTTATGACCAAATTCGAAATAGTATTTGCTATCCAAATTTGAATGTGAAAATATGTGCAACTCATTGTGGCGTAACTGTAGGAGAAGATGGTGCAACACATCAAATGATAGAAGATATTTCATTAATGAGAACTATACCAAATTTAATAGTATTATCAACTTCTGATGATACCCAAACGAGATGGGCAGTAGAAGAAATAGCAAAAATAAAACAACCAGTTTATTTACGATTAGCAAGACTAGCAACTCCAGTTATTTATGAAGAGAATCAAAAATTTGAAATAGGAAAAGCAGTTCAAATAGGAGAGGGAACTGATGGAACAGTATTTGCAACAGGAGTAACAGTAGCCGAAAGTTTAAAAGCAAAAGAGGTATTAGCTAAAAAAGGAATTGATATTAGAGTAGTAGATGTTCACACAATAAAACCAATAGATAAAGAGATGATTATAAAATGTGTAAAAGAAACTAAAAAATTAATCTCAATAGAAGATCATAATGTTATTGGAGGATTAGGTTCAGCAATAGCAGAAGTGTTAGCAGAAGAATATCCAGCTAGATTAACACGATTAGGAATAAAAGATACTTTTGGTAAATCTGGAAAAGCAGAAGAGTTAATGGAGTACTTTGGAATTACAGCAAAAGACATGGTTTTGGAATTTTAAAGATTGATAAAAATATGTGTTAAACTTTCTGAAAAAGAGAAAAAGAGAGAAAAAAGATAGAAAATGTAGAAAAACAAAAATTTTCTATCTTTTTTTTTGATAAAAAGTCTTGAAAAAAAAAGACTTTATTGGTATGATTGGATAGAATAGAAAAAATATGTCAAAAAAATATAAATACAAAAGGTAAGGAGAACCCAAAAATGATAGAAATTAGGAATGTAACAAAAACGTATGATACAGGCACAAAGGCTGTTAAAAATGCTAATTTTGTTGTAGATAAAGGCGAATTTGCTTTTCTAGTAGGTTCATCAGGAAGTGGAAAATCAACATTAATTAAATTGATATTAAAAGAAGAGGAACCAACCTCAGGAAATATAATTATAAATGGAAAAGATACAACTTTTTTAAAACCAAATAGAATTCCATATTTAAGAAGAAGTATGGGAGTTGTATTTCAGGACTTTAGACTTTTACCAGATAAAACTGTATATGACAATGTAGCTTATGCTATGTATATTGTAAGAGCCACACCAAGGCATATTAGAAGACAGGTGCCAATGGTACTTTCACTAGTAGGCTTAAGTGGAAAGGCAAAAATGTATCCAAATGAGCTATCTGGAGGAGAACAACAAAGAGTAGCGTTAGCCAGAGCATTAGTAAATAATCCATCTATGTTAATTGCAGATGAGCCAACAGGAAACTTAGATCCAGATACAGCATGGGACATTATGAATTTATTAAATGATATTAATATGAGAGGAACAACAGTAGTAGTTGCAACACATGCGAAAGATATTGTAGACAAAATGAAAAAAAGAGTTATACATATTCGCAAAGGTGAAATAATTAGAGATGATAAAAAAGGTGGGTATGATTGTGAAATATAACATATTAGGATATTTAATAGGGGAAGGTTTTAGTAATGTTTTTAAAAATAAAAAATCAACTGGTGCATCACTTATGATTATGTGTGCAACAATGATTATATTTGGAATCTTCTTAATGCTAGGCGAAAATATCAATCATTTTGTAAAAGAAATTGAATCAGCACAAGGAATACAAGTATTTATAAAAAATGAAGCAACACAAGAAGAAATAGAAGAATTAGAAGATAAAATAAGAAGTATAGACGGTGTTAGTACAACACAATTTGTATCAAAAGAAGATGCTTTAAATCAAATGAAAGAAAAATTTGGAGATAAACAAGATTTATTAGAGGGATACGAAGGAGAAAATAATATATTTACAGCTTCTTATGTTGTTACCCTAACAGATTTAAACCAAAGTAAAGCTGTACAAGACCAAATACAAACTTTTGATAATGTAAAAAAGATAACAAGTAAAGATGAAACTGTTACAACTTTAATTAATTTAGCAAATGGAATAAAAATAGTAACAGGAGTTATTTTAGTACTGTTAATTGTAATATCAATCTTTATTATAGCAAATACAATAAAACTTACAGTTCACGCAAGAAGAAAAGAAATTTCAATAATGAAATATGTAGGAGCAACAAATGGATTTATCAGATGGCCTTTTATTGTAGAAGGTATGATAATTGGAGTTATTGCAAGTGCTATTTCTATTGTAATAGTGGGAGTAGCATATAGCTTTGTAGCAGAACAATTAGTAAACTCTCAATTTATGCAAGTAATTAATATGAGTTTAATTAGTTTTGGAGAGATGTTTAACTCAATTATATTCGTATATATGTTACTAGGAATAGGAATAGGAGCTCTAGGAAGTGTTATTTCAATGAGAAAATATTTAAAAGTATAAAGGAGAAAACATGCGTAAAATTTTATGTGTGATACTAGCTTTTGTAATTTGTAGTTTTAGTATATTTTCTTATGTACATGCAGAAGAAACAACAGATTTGCAAACTGAACAACAAGAATTACAAAATCAAATAAATGATGCAAATAATCAGTTAGAAGAAGTGCAAGATGAGTTGTCAGAAAATTTACAACAAGTTCAAAAGCTAGATGAAAGAATTGCTGAATCTCAGCAAGAATTAGATGAATTAAATAGCAAAATTGAACAGTTGCAAACTTCGATGGAAGAGGTTGAGTCTAAGTTAAGTGTAGCACAAGAAAATTATAATAAACAAAAACAATTATTAGACAATAGACTAATTGCAGTATATGAATCTAGCGATACTCAGTATTTAGATGTTATCTTAAGCTCTAAAACTGTTTCAGAATTTCTATCCAATTATTTCCTAATTACAGAATTAGCAACTTATGATGCTGAATTATTGGAAGAAATGCAAACTAAAAAAGAGGAAATAGAACAGTCTAAAAAGAAATTAGATGAAACAAGTGAGCAGTTAGCAGTTATAAAGGCAAATCAGACAAAAACTGCGAAGGTATTGGAAAATACAAAAACAGTTAGAGAAAATTTTATTTCAAAATTGTCTGACCAAGAAAAAGATATACAAGCAAAAATAGATGAATATAACACGAGATTTGCAGAGATAAACAGTGAAATTTTAGCAATTGCTATGCAAGGAATCGACACAAAATATATAGGAGGAGAGTTAGCTTGGCCAGTACCAGGATATACTAGAATTAGTTCAAAATATGGTATGAGAACTCATCCTATTACAGGAGTATACAAATTACATACAGGAGTTGATATTAGTGCACCAATGGGTGTAAACTTTATAGCTGCTAATGACGGAATTGTTACAAAAGCAGCATATAATAGTGCATATGGAAATATGGTGATAATAGACCATGGTGGAGGAGTTTCTACTCTATATGCACATGGTTCAGAAATTTTGGTACAAGTAGGACAAACAGTAAAAAGAGGAGAGGCAGTATTAAAAGTAGGTTCTACAGGATACTCAACTGGACCACATGCACACTTCGAGGTAAGGCTAAATGGTGTTGTTACAGATCCAATGCCATATATCACAAATGGATTGGTACCTGAAACACAAACAAAGCAAGAGGAATAGAGAAAACAGACTAAAAGCTAAAAAATAAGGAGGAACATATGAAAAAATTAGGGTTAAAAATATTAGGGGTATTGTTAATAATAGTTATTTCGTTACATGGAAGTGTTGTAATAGCAGCATCTGATATTAATCAATTAAATAATGAAAAATCAAACAATCAAGACAAAATAGATGAAGCACAAGAAAAAAAGGAAGAAATAACAGCAGAAAAGAACAAAACAGTAGAAGAAGTTGAAAAATTGGATTCTCAAATATCAGATTATGAAAATCAAATAGAAGAATTAGATTCAAAAATAAGTAACTTAAACGGAAAAATTGAAGAAGAACAAACAAAATTGAATCAAGCACAAGAAGATTATACAAAACAAGAAGAGTTATTAGAAGCAAGACTTGTAGCAATACAAGAGGCAGGAGATACCTCTTTCTTAGATTTTCTATTATCTTCAGATAGTATTACAGACTTAATATCTAATTATTATTTAGTAACAGAATTAACAAATAATGACACAGAATTACTAGAAGGAATTCAGAAACAAAAAGAGGAAATAGAAAGAGCAAAAAACGAATTAGAAAATAGTAAAAGAGAATTAGATACTTCTAAAGCAAGTAAACAAAGTGTAGCTACTCAATTAAAAACAGCTAAAGAAGAGAAAAATGCACAAGTAGCTAAATTATCAGCAGATGAACAAAAATTGCAAGAACAAATTGATGAGTTAAATCAAGCAAATAAATCAATTGACAGTAAAATTGCGGCTGCACAAGAGGCAATTAGAAAAGCACAAGAAGCTAATAAAGGAAATAGTTCTAATGGTGGAGGTACAACAGGTTCATCAAGTTCAGGATTTATTTATCCAGTACCATCTGGATATACAAGAGTAACAACAGGAATGTATTATTCAAGTGGCCAATATCATGGAGCAGTTGATTTTGGTAGTGGTGGTATTAATGGACAACCAATTTATGCAGTAGCAGATGGATATGTAGTAACATCAGAAAGATTAAGTGGAAGTTATGGTAACTACATTATTATTGCTCATTATAATGGATTATATACTTTGTATGCTCACGGACAAGATGGTTCAAGAACTGTTTCAGCCGGACAAACTGTAAAACAAGGACAACAAATAATGAGAGTTGGTAGTACAGGAAATTCAACTGGACCACATTTACATTTTG
>CALYAH010000132.1 GCA_944393455.1 uncultured Clostridia bacterium | reverse complement strand
TTTTATCATTATCTCCTGCATTTGATATTACACTAAAACTTTGTGCTATACTGTCAATTCTACATTCATCATTTTCCATACTTCCAAGTGCACTTCCATCATCCATATATGCTCTCTTATACCATCTTCCATCCCATCCATTAGAATTTAAAGCTCGTTTTAAATTTAATTTAATTTGTTCATATTTTGTCGCCAATTCTTCATCTTGTTTTTCTCTACAAATTGGTATGAAATAATCTAAAATCATATATAAGAAAAATCCAAGCCAAACGCTCTCCCCTTTTCCTTTATTTCCCACAGTACTAAATCCATCATTCCAATCTCCTGAACCTATTTTAGGTAGACCATTTTCTCCAAAATCTAAACTTTTTTCAATTGCTTTTATACAATGCTGGTAAATACTTTCTTGTTCTTTCGTCTCTTCATATTTATCATATCTTTCATCTTGATTTTCTTCTAATACTGGTCCTTTTAAGTATGGCGTTTTAATTTCTAAAATGCTTTTATCCCCTGTAAATTTAATATATTCTATTACCAAGAAACTAAGCCACAATAAATCATCAGAAAATCTAGTTCTAATTCCTCTTTTAGTTTCCTCATGCCACCAATGTTCTACATCTCCTTCTATAAATTGATGTTTACTGTGTTTAATAATTTGATTTTTCATAAAGTTTATATCAAGATATTTTAATCCTAAAGTATCTTGTAACTGATCTCTAAATCCATATGCTCCACCAGATTGATAATATCCGCTTCTTCCATATAATCTACTTACAATTGTTTGATATGCTACCCAACCATTTAAAATAATATTAGTTGACTCTAATGGAGTATAAACTTGTAACCTTCCGAAGCAATTCTTTCCAATAATTTTTATTTGTTAATAATTCTTGTTTACAATTAGCTATTTTACTATATTTATATGCCATATTTTTACAATCTATTAAATTATCTTCTGCTCCTAGAATAAGTGAAATTTCTTTATTAGCATAACTTTCTAATTCTATCTCTATTTCATAAACAATACAAGTTTTCTTTGCTAATCCATTATCCTGATTCAAGTTTACTTTCTTTAATCCTGATGGATTAGAAGGTCCTCCATCTCCTAAAAAGAAATTTTTATCTGCTGTATAAGATTTTATTTTTTCACTAGATGATACATAAATAATTTCTTCTTGCTTTTCTGTTTTATATAAATTTTTAGCAAATAAGATATTACTATTTCTATCAAACCCCACTGCAATATGCTCACTACTTTTTATTTCATCTTCGCCAATAACTGGTTTTATATAATAATATAATTTGATTTTTTTCCTATTTGGTGTAGTATTTTTTAAATTTAAAATATTTATTTTACAAGAATCTTCTTTCGGAACAAACACTTCTAGCTCTTGTTCAATTCCATCACTTTTATGAATATATTTGCAATATCCAAATCCATAAATTATATTGTAATTTCTATCATCAGGCATTGGATTTAAACCTAAAGACCAAGCTTTTTTATTTTCTTCATCTTTTAGATAGATTACTTCACTAGGAATATCATAACTTGGATTATTTTCCCAACTTGATACTCTATTTAATCTACTATTTTTATACCAACTATATCCTCCCATATTTTCAGTTACAATTGTTCCAAATTTTTCATTTGCCATAATATGGCTCCATACTGTTGGCAGGCGATTTTGTTTATCTACTTTTATAAGATATTCTTTTCCATCTTCAGAAAAACCACCATATTCATTATAATATTTAAAAATTTCTTTATTTTCTAAAATATTTATATCATCATTTATCTCCTCTATTAAAGTTGGAATATTTTCTTCTTCACTAATTTGTTTATATTTTTCTAAATATTCTTCTTCTAATTCCTTTATACTATTTTCTAATCCACCTTTGCTACTATCAATAATAATACTTGATATGAATTCTAACAATTCAATATCTTTATTATCTACTTCTCCTTTACTTAGACTAAAAATACCTCCTCTAGCATTCTTTAAATAGGCAAGATGACTACTAAAAATAGAACCTTCTATTTCTTCTCTTACATAATTTTCATAACTATGTTTTTCTTCATCTATTATAACTAGTTCTGTTTGAATATTTTTTGTTCTAAAGAAATCATATGCTTTAAGCACTTCTTTAATAACATAACTGTCATTTACATCTTTAATTTTTACCAAAATAATTGGTAAATCTCCTGAAATTCCGTATTTCCAAAATTCACTTTGCATATATCCATTTTGGTTTATTTTTTTCATCCAACCGCTTCTAATAGGGTTATCAAAAATAATATAAGATAACATCTTTTGGTAAATTGCAATTTCTTTTCCTTTGATTCTTAAATATCTACTCTCTGCCTCTACTCTAGCCCTAGAAAGTTCAAATTCTGTTTTTACATTCTCAATAGATTGATATTTTCTTATATTTTCTTTTACTTTCTCTTTTTCTTCTCCTACACTAATTACTAAATCAACTACTATTTTTTCTTTTGGTTTTACTTTTACAGTTCGTTTTAGGGCAACAATCGGCTCTGTAACAAGACCTATTTGTTTTGATAATGGTATTGAATTTTTTACCATAACTGGTATCCCCAAATTTCCTCTTCCTATAAACTTATCTTCGCTAATTTCATATTCTAAATCCCCAATTGTCTCACTATTTGTGGATAAATTAGCAGCTAAATAGATTTCTTTATCACTTAATTGCCTTTTCTTTCTTTTTACTATTAAGCTATTAACTTCTTCATCAAAATCCATAATTAGAAATAAATTATTAAAAACAGGATGTGCATAATCTTGTTCTTTGGGTGATAATACTGGTTCAAAATAAGAAGTGATTTCTAAAATTTCTTCTTCATTTCCTTGATTTTCTAAACTAACTCTTCGTAGTTCCACAGGTTCGTTTGAGCTTATTGTTGTTTTTATTTTTGTTTTTATATTTCCTTCTATAATTTCTTGTTCATCTCTATCTGGCATAAAACTAATCTGATAGTTATTTCGTTTTTTCTCATTAAATGAATAATTAGAACTCCATATTTGTTTTGTTTTTATATTTTTAATAGTAAAAAATATCCCTTGTGCATAATCATCTGTTGCTTTAAATCTATTTATATAAATATCCTTGTATTTACTAACTCCTTGCCCTTTCTGATTCATGGCTACTACATAATTTTCATTTGAAATCACATTCCCTGTTATCAGTCTTTCGTCGATTTTATTGTAGGTAGTTTGAATATAATTTTCATAATCTTTATATTTTAATTTTTCTACCGTTTCTTTTGTTTCCTTTGTAATAATTGATGTTTCTGGCATTGTTTCTTGCAAAAGAATACTAACTGCTTCTATCTCTGGATTTTTCATAAATCTTTTTTGTAATATTTGATTATTAAACAAATTATTAATAGATAGTAAAATAAGTCCCTGATGATGTGCCATATAAGTTTTAACAACACTAGATGTTTTTCCCTTTTCTACTCTTTCTGGAGTAAAATCGATTGATTCATAAAATCCAAATTTATCATACATTCCTTCTTTTTCTAATCTCTTCAAATTTTGAATTTCTTCTTTTGGTATTTCTGTTATCGCAAGTACCCCTCCATAGCTAGAGACAACTAATTCATCTGCTAAACCACGTTTTAATCCAAGCCATGGAATCCCAAATGCCTTATACTGATAATTAGATTTTAGGTCTTTTACATTAAATGCTGATTCAGAAATCCCCCAGGGTATATTTAATCTATTTGCATATTCTCTTTGACTCATAATCATAAATTTACAAGATTCGTCTAATAAACTTCCTTTATATTTTGGTATATTTACATTTGGCATTAAGTACTCAAATGCTGTTCCTGACCATGAAATTAGTCCTTTATACTTTCCTAATGTTGTTAAAGTTCTACTTAAATGATTCCAGTGTTTTGATGGTACATCTTTTTTTGCAATTGCTACTAGACTTGCTTGTCTTGCCTCTGACGCTAGTAAATCATAATACGAGTCAGTTAGTTTGTTTTCTTCTATATTAAATCCAATTGAAAAAATTTGTTGTTCATAATTATATAGTACAGAAAAGTCTGCCTGCTTTATCATATTACTAACTATTCTAATTAGACTTTCTATTTCTTCTTTATTTTTATCTGTTATCATTTCTTCCAAAAATACTTTTGTTACATACAAATAGCCTATAAAATTTCCACTATCCACAGTTGATACATACCTAGGATTTAATGGTTCTTTCGTTTCTATTTGATACCAATTATATAAATGTCCATTCCATTTTGGTAAACTTTCAACTGAAAATATGATATTTTTTAACAATTCTATTGATTTTTCTTTGTCTATATATTTCATATCATAAGCAGAAATAACAGCTAAGAGTGACAAACCAATATTTGTTGAAGATGTCCTTAAAACTATTTTTTCCTTTCTGTCTTCTTGATAATTCTCTGTTATTAAATAATTGTATTCCTTAGTTAAATATGTTTCAAAAAATTCCCATGTTTTTTTTCCTATTTCTTTTACATATTCTTTTTCTTTTGTTTCAAGTTTTTCAATTGCTATTTCTTTTTTTCTATCTTTACTAATATACCACATAAGTGCAGGTATAAATGACCAGAAAAATCCTAAAATTACGGCCCAAAAATTATTTTTAAGCAAACCTAATCCTATGCTGATAACTCCTGTTAGAAGATTTACTGCCATTTGATTATAATAAGATGCTAAATCTGATTTTGCTTGCTTTTCAGCTTCTTCTGAAGTAGTCCATTCTAATAAATGTTTATGACTAAATATTACCCTATATAAAGTAACTATAATTGCTTTTATTGACACATAAGCCTTATATGGTAAACAACCAAGCGTTAAAATTCCTCTTATTATTGTCCCTTTTATTCCAGATATTTTGGGTTCGAATGTTTTTTGTTTCTGTTCCCCTTCTTTTTTAAATATGATTACATTTAATAATTCTAATAGAAAAGGAGCAACTGCAATTAACAACAATGTTAAAATGATTTTGTAAATCTTTTCATTATATAAAATCCCTACTACATTAGCATAAATCATAGCAACTATAATACTAAATTCTAGTAAACTTCTTCTTAAGTTATCTAGTATTTTATATTTTGAAAGTAAGTTTAGTGGACTTTTTAAACCTATCCACCTTATAATTTGCCAGTCTCCTCTAATCCATCTAGAAAGTCTATTCATAAAACTATTATATTTAGTTGGATATCCATCCATTAATAAAATATCAGATACTAATCCACATCTTAAGTAACACCCTTCTAATAAGTCATGACTTAACACAGTATTTTCTGGTATTTGATTTTTTAATACTTTTGAAAATACTTTTAAGTCATAAATACCTTTCCCTGTAAAAATTCCTTCCTTAAAATTATCTTGATAAACATCTGATATAGCATTAGTGTAAGTATCAGTACCTCCTCTACCAGCAAAAATTTGTGTAAATAAATTTTTATAGCTAATGTCTAAATTGATTCCTACTCTTGGTTGTAAAATACCATAACCTTCAACTACAATTCTCTTTTCTTCATCTATTACTGGTTCATTTAATATATGCGCCATCGCCCCTACTAATTCAAAAGCTGATTCTAATATTAAATCTGTGTCTGCATCTAAAGTAATGATATATTTAATATTTCTTATTTCTTCTTTTATTTCTTTATTGCTTTCTATTTGCTTTTCTATTGTATTTTCACGAAATGGATTTTTTAAGTTTCCCAATAAATATTCATTAAATTGATTTAGCATTCCTCTTTTTCTTTCCCAACCAAGATAAGAATTTTCACTTTCGTTTAAGACTCTTTTTCGATAGATAAATTGAAAAATTTGTAATTTTTCCTCTTTTTGTTGATATTTATCGTTTAACAATCTAACTTGTTTTTGTCCTTCCTCAATTACTTCTTTATCAAATTCTTCTTCTCTTTTATCACTTTCACTACAATCTCCTAATAATGTAAAATAAATATTTTCTGATTGATTTGCTAAATAATAAACTTCTAATTTTTTCATTAACTCTTGTACTTTTTCTTTTGATTTTATAATTGTTGGTATTACTACCATTGTAGAATGTTCTTTGTCAATTCCATTTGAGAAGTCTAATTTTGGTATTAATTTAGGTTTTACAATTTTACTTAAAATATATTGAACCACTTGAATTGCAAGTTCTGATGCTGGAATCAAAAATATAAGGAAATTAACTATTAACCCCCACGTATTTTTCACATTTAACATTTTACTAATTCCCAATGAAACTAAAATGCTAAAAATACTAATCACAAAAATATAAGTTTTGGTTTTAGTTTTATCTTTCATCCTTTTTGTTTGATATCCTATACTGTTATATAATTCATTAATTCCTTTATCAATTAAAAAATAGCCTATATGTGATTGTTTCGTTCCTCGTGGTTTACTACTAGCTATTTCTAATACTTTTCTTGTAATATATATTTCTGATATTTTTGTTTTTTTAGATATTTCCTTAATTTTATTTCTATAATATTCTTTTGTTTTAGTATCCATTTTTTCATAAGTTTTTGCTGGATCTTGTTTTAATAATTCTTCTACTCCATTTACTTTTTCAAATATTTCTAAAAAATTAATTCTTTGTATTTTTTTTATACTTTTAATACTATTTCCAATAGAGACTTTACGTACTGCAATGTCAAAGTGTTCTTTTTTTATAACATCTGATACTGTTGTTCCTGTTAGTTCTACAGTTTCTTCTAGAGCTTTTAGGTAACTATATCCTTTTTTTCCATATCTTTTTAAAATGTAATACATATATTCAATAAAAGGATATTGCATATCTTTTAATATTTTTTTATCTAACATTTTAATATTGTTATTTTTAAACTTTAATTCTGATTTTGTCTTATTTTCTACTAGTCTTTCTACTATATTTTCTGCTTTATATTTTTGCATTTGTGAACGATAAATTTTTTCACAAATCTCTCTTATATTTTCTATTATTGCAATTTCCAAAAAAAGTCCTATATTCCAGATTTCTTCCATGCTTAGAGTCTTTTTTGTTTGATAACTTTCTAAATAATCTTCCAAATCTTTTCTCTCTATTTTATTATCTGTATATGCTACAATTTCAGCTGCTAATACATATATACGTGCAAATCCTTGATAAGTACCATTTGCAATTCCTAAAAAGTTTGTATATTTTTTTAGTGTTAATTCTTTTTCTATTTGTTTTACAGTTTCTTCAACAATATAAAAATTATCTAACAACCACTCTCCTGCTGGATGGATACTTATTCCTAACTTCAAATGTTCATTTAATAACTGATATACTTCTTGTATTACTTTGTAACTTTCCATCATATGAGGTACAGGATATGTGTCTTTTTGTGATTTATTTACTAAATTGTGATCAGTCGCTACTTTTTGTAGATGCTTCTCTAATTGCTTTTTATCTAATACCGTTCCATTTATTTTTAAGATTTTATCTATATTCAAAAAAAATCCACTCCTTGCCAATATGTTTTACACATATTGTTTGCAAAGAGTGGTAATTTTATACATTTATATTATCTTTCTTCTCACTTATCTTCTAAGACTTGTTCAATATTAACCTTATAATCTTTATTTTTATCATCGCTAATTTTTTCAAATTCAGTCTCATAAAGAGGTATTGTCTTTGGCATAGTTTTTGTTGTTATTGAATTTTCATTTACTTCTATCATATCTGGCATTATATCGCCTATACTTTTTAATGCATTTTTTGATTCAGCTGTCATTTTTTCTTTTGAAACTTCCATTTCATTTCTTTGTTTATCTGTTATTGTATCTATTTCTGCCATAGAAGCTGCAAAACTTGCAATTTTATCTGATAGTCCTGGATCTTTAATTATACCTTCTAATCCTTTATCTTCAAAATATTCATATTCTTTATCTTGTATTTTAACTTTTATTTCTCTTTTACCTGCTGGATTATGAGATACATCTATTCTTACATCGTCTTTAGATACTCCCGCATTTTTCACAACTTTATCTTTAAATACTTCCAATCCTAATTTATATATTTCTTTTGGCATTTTTGCTAATTCTTCCTCTGTTATATCTGGATTGTCTAAAATCTCTTTGTATTCATTATATTTATTAAGCTGTTCCTGTGTTACACCAGTAGCTTCTAACTTACTATCTGAAATAGTATCTAAAGTAGCAACTTCATCATTTTTTGGTACCCTATCATATGGATTGTCTGATTTATCAATTGCTTTTCCAGCCGCTGCTGCTCCCATCGCTGCTCCTGTTACCCCTACTACAATTAGTCCTTTTTTAAAATTACTCATACGTTCTTTCATACAAATTCCTCCTTTGCATTTTACGCTACACCTTTATTATACCACTTTTATCAAAAAAAAGCAAAATTTATGGTTTTTATTCCATTTTTTTGCTTTTTTCCATTAGAATTTTATATAATAATTATCAACAATAGTAATAGATATCATTCATAAAAATAGTTTATAATTCCATTATAAATCCCCCATGCTAAGCGATTTTGATAACTATCATCTAACAATTGTTTTTCTTCTTCTGGATTTGATAAAAATCCACATTCCACAATTGATATTGGTATCTCTACATGTTTCATAATATAAACTGAATCTAATTTCATAGCGACTCTTTTATTTTCTTTTTGTATCGCTTTATTCAAGCTATCCTGTAATTTTTTAGCTAGATTCATACTGTTTTCGTCATTTGATTTAAAAAAGCACTGCCATCCATAATATTGCTGTTGTGGTATTTTATTTAAATGAATCGATACAAATATATCGGCTGAACTTTCATTTCCTATTTTTACTCTGTTGTGTATATCAGATATCTTCTTTTGTTTTAAAGTTGTGCTATCAAGATCATAAATAGCGCTTTCGTCGGAACGTGTTAATATTACATTACATCCGCTTTGTTCTAATAAGTTTTGTACTTTTAATGTAATTTTCAAATTTGTCTCCGCTTCTGTTGTCCCATTACTACTTTCTGCTCCGTTCATCTGGTTCTCCATGTCCTGCATCTAGTACTACTTTTTTCCCTGATACAGGAGTTGATGTGGTCTCTATCATTTTTTCAGTCTCATTTGTTTGCTTATTTTGACTTGCTATTTGAAATGAAAATGTAAATAATGCAATTAATATGCAACTTGCCATTATTTTTATTCTTTTTTTGCTTACCATCAACATAAAAAACTCCTATATAAATATTATTACTAATATTTATATTAAGAGTTTTTAGTTTTATTACTATAAAAGTTTTATATTCTTCTTTTATCAATTGCATAGCTACTTCCCATAACTGATTTAGCTGCATGTTTGACTTGTGCTCCTATTTCTCCTATTTCAAGTATATTGTGAAATCTTCCTTCATCTGCAACTACAACTCCTATGGACAATGAAGTTAATGGAAATTGTTCAATAATTCCTTTTCGGTTTGCTACTTCTATATATCCCTTTTCTAAATCTTCTTCTGTAAAGAATTTTCCTACATTTTTATCAAAATACGCTAACATATTTTGGCACAATTTTTCACAATTAGTTCCTGGAACAATTGCTACAAAGTCATCTCCTCCTATATGCCCTACAAATGAATTATCTATTTCATCACTATGAATTAAATTTACAATTGTTTCTGCTGTAAATTCTATAATTTGGTCACCTTTTAAGAAACCATATACATCATTATAAGCTTTAAAATTGTCTAAATCCAAATATAAAACTGAAAATGCTTCTCTTCTTGATATCCTTTTTTTCATTTCTTCATGTATTTGTACATTTCCCGGTAACCCTGTTAGTGGGCTGACTCTTCTGTTACTAGCTAATAGCCTATTTAAATTTTTAACCGTGTAGTATAAGTATTGTTCATCAACTGGCTTTTTTATAAAATATTCTACTGATTCTTGCAAAATCCTTACTCTATGTTCTCTTCCACTTTTAGAAGATACTATGATTACAGGTGTTATTGTGTTGTCTTCGTCCTTTCTAATTTTTCTACATAAGTCAACAACATCTCTGTCAATTGCATCTTCATTAATTACTATTAATGATGGTATATTTTTTAACGCTATATCTATATCTTCAGTTTTTACACTTATAAATTTGTATTCTGGATCATTTTTAAATAATTCTCTAAATATTACAATTGAAGAATCGTCATCATCTATTATATATATCTCTTGTACCATAAATCTGCTCCTTTTGTTTATTTTCAAGTTTATTATATACAGAACTTCTAAAATTTTTCAAGTATTTTTTTACTTTTTCTCTTTATTCTTTTTTTGTTTTTTCTTAATCTCAATCTTTTTGCTCAATATTTCTGTTATTTCTGTTGTATTAATTGCTGGGAATGCCTTTTTTAGTCTATATACATTTTTGTATAAACGCACTATTGTTCTGTTTCTCTTTCGTTTTAATTTTTCTACTATAATTTGAATATTTTCAGGCGTAACATTTTCTTCTAAAGTCTTTTCTGCTTCTATTGATAACATTTTTATTTCTTTTAGCTTTTCTTTTATCTCTTTGTTTAATTCTTCGATTTTTTCTAATTTAATACTTATATTTTTTACTTTAATAATACTTGCAATCATATCTACTAAAAATACTACTGTTATAATTGAACTAATATAATATAAGATTTGAATATCTACTTTTGAAATTATTCCTTGGATAAACGGATGTATATATTTTACAAATACGACGCCTAATAGTCCCCAATAAATTGAATTTGTTAAACAAATTCTTCCCTGAAAATTAAATTTATGGTCAGAATAATCCCAATATTTCGTTTTGAAAATTTTTTCTAATAATACTCCTACTATATATTCCCATATTGTTAATATTATCATTGCTATAAAGAACAAAAGGATTGGCTTGTTTTCAAATTGGTCTAAAAATAGGAACATAATTATAGCACCAAATCCATATATTGGGCAAAATGGTCCTTTTAAGAAGCCAGTGTTTATTATTTTCTTTTCTTTAATTGTTCTAAAAGTTGATTCCATAATCCATCCTAAAAATGAATAGATTATAAAATATAATAATATTTCAAATAATTTTGCTCCCATATTTTCTCCTCTATTAAATAAATATCCTCCTACAACTTTTGTAGGAGGTATTTATTATTTATTTACCATTACTTTAGATACTTCACTTACACCACTTTCATTATACACTCTTACTTCTAATCTATTTTCTCCATCATGTAATGGATATGAATATTGAAATTCTTTTCTTTGTTCTAATGAATATACTTTATCTAAATCTAATGAATATGATTCTGTTTCATTGATAATAAATTCTACTCTTTTTATTCCTTCTTCATCTGATGCGTTTATAATAAAGTTTGATGAACCATCTGTTGTTACTTCAAGTTTTGGTTTTGTTACTCCTTTTATTTCTTGTTCTTTTGTTTCTGTTTTATTATTAATATCAACTACAATAACTGTTAGTTTATGCAATCCTTTTGGTATTTCTATTGTTTGCTCTGTTTGTGTAGAATTAATTTCAATTCTTTGTTCTTCTTCTTCATCCCATCTATAAGTCATATAAGAAAGCTCATTTTTTCCATTTGCCAATATTTTTATATTGTTTCCATCTACTTCTAATTCTATTCCAATCTCTGCTTGTAATGTATAGGTCGCTTGATATTGTACTTCTTGCCCGGCTGCGTCTATTGCATATACATTTAATACATTTGTTCCTGTTGGTATTTGAATAGTTTCTTCTACTTTTTTCTTTCCACTAGCATCTATTTCAGTTTCTTCTCCATCATTCCATTTATACGTTGCTTTACTTAATGATTTATCATGTGTAATTTGTAATTTAATTTCTGATTCTGATATTTCTTCTACATAAATTGTTGGCTTGTTTATATTGTTTGTATTTTTAGATTCTATATACATCGAATATGATCCACTTCCGACCATAAATACGCCAAAAATTAATAATGCAACCGCAAAAAATTTTAATATATTATTAATTTCAATTGGTGCACCACTTTTTACTTTCTTTTTTTTCTTTTCTTTTTTAGGCGTTTCTACACTTAATATTTGGTTCAACTTTTTCACCTCTTTTGTTTTATTCTTAAGAATTATACCATAAGCTTTTCCCATTGTAAACGCTTTCTATTCAAAAAAATAAGGAAACATTTTCTTATTTCTTATAGTCAAAATTCTATGTTCAGTTTCAAATATTTACAAAACATTAAAACCGTTGATTTCTCAACGGTTTTATTTTTAATATAATTAGTTTTGTGAGTATGGTAATATAGCAATGTGTCTTGCTCTTTTTACTGCTGTTGTGATATCTCTTTGATGTTTTGCACATGCTCCTGTTGTTCTTCTTGGTAAGATTTTTCCTTTATCATTGATAAATTTTCTTAATTGTTCTGGATTTTTATAATCTAATTCAAAGTTCTTATCACTACATAATATGCATACTTTTTTTCTTTGTTTTCTGAATCTTGGATTGTAATCCTCATCATAGTTTTTATTGTTTCTTTTATTTTGTTTTTTGTCTGCCATTTTAATTTTCCCCCCTCTTTAATCTAGAATGGTAGGTCATCACTTGAAGATACTTCAAAATCTGCACCCATACTTCCTGGTGCTGTATTTCCAAATGTATTTTCAAAAGTTCCTGCAGTATCGCCTTCTCTTTTGCTATCTGCAAAATAAGCTTCTTCTGCAACTACTTCTGTTACATAATGTTTTATTCCTTGGTCATCATCCCAAGTTCTTGTTTGTATTCTTCCTATAATTCCTACTTGTTGACCTTTCTTAAAGTATTTACTACAAAATTCTCCAAGTTTACTCCATGCAACAATATTTATGAAGTCTGCTTGTCTTTCTTCACCTTGTCTTACAAATCTTCTATTAACTGCTAGACTAAATGAAGCAACTAATGTGTTGTTTGTTTGTGTGTATCTTACTTCTGGGTCTCTTGTTAATCTTCCCATTAATATTACTTTATTCATTTTTAATCACCTTTCTTACTCTAAATAAAGGCCCCTATCTTTATTTAATTGATATTTTGCTAATTTTAATTAGTCTTTTATTTTTTTATAACGATATATTTAATAATATCATCTGTAATTCTGTAAACTCTTTCAAGTTCTGCTATTGAAGCTGGATTAGCTTCGAAGTTGAATAACATGTATGTAGCTTCACTAAATTTTTTGATATCGTAAGCTAATTTTCTTTTTCCCATGTTTTCTACTGATTCTACTTTTCCATTTTCATTAATTAACCCTGTAAATTTTTCTTCTAAAGCTTTTAAACCTGCTTCGTCTACATTTGGGTTAACAATGATAATACTTTCGTATTTATTCATTATCTTCACCTCCCTTTGGATTTATAACCTACCTTTTTACAGTAAGTAGAGATTTGAATTTTGCATTTTTACAAAATACAAAAAACAGCTATGTTTTTTTCAAAACATAGCTATTTTACCATATTTTCTAGCTTTTGACAAGTGTTTTTTTGATTTTTCTTTCTGTTACTTTATAATGGACGTGGTGATAGAAAATAACCAACATTTGCATCTATAGCCATATCTGAAGTAGTAAACTCTTCTTCTGAATTTATTATATTATATGTTATACCTTCAACTTCACAATATACAACTGAATCTACTTTTACTGCATATTTGTTATATTTAGATTCAATCCATTCTCCCCATGTCATACCTTCCTCATATTCTATACTAAGTACTGTCTCATTACTATAACTATATTTTATTTCTAGCGTTTTGGTTGGTACTAAACTTTCTTTTACATTTTGCCACAAATCTTCACTATTGCCTTTACTATCATAATATTTTAATATATATGCATCTTCTGTTTCTTGTAATATATATACATCTTTTCTATCTGTTGCATTTCCTTTTCCTATTGATAAACTTGCTCCTACTAAGTTTTCAACATTAACTACTCCGTCTTCTTCTATATATCCTTTATGCTCTAAATATGACATAAATGTTTGTCTTGCTACTTGTGTCATATAATTATTTTCTACACCTTTGATTCTTACATTTTTTGTACTTGCAACTTTAACTGTATTCCCTAAGTCCTTTGTGTTTAATTCCATTATATACTCTGAATATGCTAATGAAATTGCTTCTCTTACACTTGCATGTGCATCTTCTACTTTCGCTTTACTCGCGTTTGTTAATATTCCATTATTCCCCATTAATGTTGAAATTGATACTCCTGCTAAGATTAGTAATACAATAATTGTGATTACTAATGCAATTAATGTTATACCTTTTTCCTTTTGATTCATTCTTTTGCATCTTTTCATTTGTTATTCCTCCCCATATTTTCGTCAAGTAATAAACTCTACGAAAAATATTAAACTTATATATTTCTTTATACATTTGAATTTTATGCATTTTAAAAATTTATATTTTATACAAAATATGTTTTAAAAATTTTTATATTTTTCTATATTTTTATTGTAATTTCAATTTTTTATTGTTATAATTTAAAGAGAGATTTTTCGTAGAGTTTATTACTCCACGAAAAATCTTTTTTAGTCATCTTATAAAATAAAATGAGACATTTGGGCTCTGTCCCAAGTGTCTCATATTTTTTGTTGTTCTGTATAAATTACTTTGCCAAATTTAATTTCATTAACTTTCTTTTGTAATTCTAATATTGGAATTGGAAGGATTGATATTATTAATGTAATCAACCATTGCGTTTGATTTAATTGAACCAACTTAAATATGTCAGCTAGTGTTGGTATTATTACTACTATGGTTTGTACTAATATTCCAAGTATAAAACTTCCTATTAAGAATTTATTTTCCAATATTCCAATTTTAAATATAGATTGTTCACTTTTTATATTAAAACTGTGGACAAGTTCTAATAATCCAATTGCAACAAATGCCATTGTTCTTCCTACTTCAATACCATAGTACTTATTTCCAATACTAAATGTTACTAATGTCAACATTCCAAGCATAATTCCTTCTACTATTATTTTATTCCATAATCCGTCTGCAAAAATTCCTTTTTGTTTACTTATAGGCTTACGATTCATAATGTCTTTTTCTGGTGGTTCTAATCCAATTGCAATTGCTGGTAAAGAATCGGTTACTAAATTTACCCATAATAATTGAATTGCTAGTAATGGTGATTTAAAGCCTAATACCAAGCCCATGAAAATTGTTACTATCTCCCCTATGTTAGTTGCAATTAAAAAATGTATTGCCTTTTTTATATTATCATAAATGTTTCTTCCCTGTTTTACTGCTTCTACAATAGTTACAAAGTTGTCATCTGTTAATATCATATCTGATGCATTTTTGGCTACATCTGTTCCATTTTTCCCCATTGCAATTCCGATATCTGCATTTTTTAAAGCAGGGCTGTCATTTACCCCATCTCCTGTCATTGCAACTACCGCTCCTGTACTTTGCCAAGCCTTTACGATTCTTACTTTATGTTCTGGTGTCACTCTAGCAAATACGGCATAGTCTCTTATTTCTTTTTCTAATTTTTTCTGCGGTATTTTATCTAATTCTTGTCCTGTAATCGCTTTATCATGAGTTCCTAATATATTTAAATCTTTCGCAATTGCTTTTGCTGTTGCAATATGGTCTCCTGTTATCATAACTGTCTTTATTCCAGCACGTTTGCAGGTCCTTACAGCTTCTTTAACTCCTTCTCTTGGCGGATCTATCATTCCAATTAATCCCACAAAGTTCAATTCTCTTTCTATATTTTCTGTATCTATATTAGAAGGTAATCTTTCTAAATCTTTATATGCCACAGCTATGACTCTTAGTGCTTTTTCTGCCATTTTCAAATTGTCCTTTTGAATTCTTTGTTTTTCTCCTATAGTATTTTTACATTTATTTAATAGCACATCAGGTGCTCCTTTTGTGATAACTCTGTATTTATTCCCCACCTTATGAATAGTTGTCATCATTTTTCTATTAGAATCAAATGGTATTTCACTTATTCTTGGCATTTGCCTATATAGTTCTGTTTTATTCTTATTGTTATTTAATCCATTCTGAACTAATGCTATTTCTGTTGCTTCTCCTTGTACTTCTGTTTTTCCTTGCTTATATAAAATATGGCAGTCTGTACACATAGTTGCAAGTTCTATTGCAAAACTTGGCTCTTGTGCTTTTATTTCAACAACTGTCATTTTATTTTGAGTTAAGGTTCCAGTTTTATCAGAGCAAATAACCCTGCTACTTCCTAATGTTTCTACTGCCGGTAATTTTCTTATTATACTATTGTTTTTTGCCATCTTTGTTACTCCAATTGATAACATGATAGTAACAATGGCTGGTAAGCCTTCTGGAATTGCTGCTACTGCTAATCCTACTGATGTCATAAACATTTCCATAGGATCTATATTTTTAATTAGTCCTATTAGAAATATAACTAAACAAATAGCTAAACAAACAATTCCAAGTATTTTTCCTACTTGTCCTAACTTCTTTTGTATTGGTGTTTCCGGAGCTTCGTCTTGAATAATCATATTAGCAATCTTACCAACTTTAGTATTCATTCCTGTTTCAGTAACTACCGCTTTTGCATGACCATTTACCACAATACTTGCCATAAAAGCCATATTTAATTGGTCTCCAAGTGGAATATCTTTTTTGCATATCATTTCTGCATCTTTTAAAACAGGTTCTGTTTCTCCTGTCAAGCTTGACTCTTCTATTTTCAAATTATAACTTTCTATTAACCTACAATCTGCCGGAACATAATTTCCTGCTTCTAATAATATAATATCTCCCGGAACTAATTGCTCTGCATTTATTTCATTCTCGATGCTATCTCTTAAAACTTTTGCTTTTGGAGGAGTCATTTGTTTCAAAGCCTCGATTGATTTCTCTGCTTTGGCTTCTTGTACTACTCCCATAATCGCATTTAAAATAACAATACCAATAATGATTATAGAATCGATATAGTCATTTTCACCTTGCATATAAGAAATTCCTGCCGACACAATAGATGCTATTATCAAAATGATAATCATAAAATCATTAAACTGTTTAATAAATTTTATAAATAATGTTTCCTTTGGTTTATCTCTTAGCTTATTTTCTCCATATTTTTGTTTTTTTAACATCACTTTTTCTTTTGTTAAACCTGTCTTTTTATTACTCTTAAGCATTTTTAAAACTTCTTCTTTTCTAAATGTTTCCCACATATTTTTATCTCCTTTGTGTTTTTGATGTTTTTGGGGACGGAGTAAAAAAACATCTTTCTCTCTTCCCTTTCTCTATATGCTTAATATTATGTGGGTTGTCTTTTACTTATTCCATTTTTATAAAAAAACAGAATAAAGTTCTATTTAAGCGAATGTTTTTTTACTCCGTCCCCAAAAACATCACATTCTATTTATTTTTGTCATATTATGTTATGGAGGTATTATTATGTTTATAAACTCAATTATCTTAGCCATCTCTAGCAGTATTGATTCACTTGGTATTGGTATTACATATGGCGTTAAAGATACTACTATTTCTTATATCGGAAAAGTAACTTTGTTTATGATTTCTTTTTCGATAACTATAATAGCTTTATGGTTTGGCAATGTCATTAAAGATATTTTTCCAGAAAATTTTATAAAGTTTATTGGCGCTTTTATTTTGATTTTTATGGGATTTTTTATGTGTTATCAAGCATTAACAAAAGACTCTAAAACTGAAATAAAGGAAAAAAAAATTCATACTCAAAAAGTCTATAAATTTTTTATTAAATTTCTTGGTATTACTATTCAGATTATTAAAGATCCTATCTCTTCTGATTTAGACAATTAGAAATTAATTGATTCTAGAGAAGCTATCTTTTTGGGCCTTGCTCTTTCTTTAGATAGTTTCTGCATTGGAATTGGTGGAAGTATAGTCGGAATCAGCCATAGCTTTTTTCCTTTTTTTATAGCTATTTTTGAATTAATATTTTTAAGTTTTGGTGAGTTTCTAGGTAGAAAACTTAATCATTTAAATCTCCTTCCTAGAAATATTTGGTCTATTATCTCTGGGATTTTATTAGTTATAATTGGAATATCTAAATGTGTTTTTTAACTCCGTCTCCAAAATACAAAAAATATCTCAAAAAACGCAGAATTCGACAAAAAAATGAGACAGATTTGCTCTGTCCCCTTTGTCTCATGATTTTAACTTCATAGATAATAATTTTGATATTCCGTTTTCTTCCATTGTTACTCCATAAACAGTGTCTGCTACTTCCATTGTTCCTTTTCTATGAGTAATTACTAAGAATTGTGTATCTGTAGAGAATTTCTTTAAATATTCTGCAAATCTATATACATTAACATCATCTAATGCTGCTTCTATTTCGTCTAATACACAAAATGGTGCTGGATTGATTTTTAAGATGGCAAATAGTAATGCAATTGCTGTAAATGCTTTTTCTCCTCCTGATAATAACATCATGTTTTGAAGTTTTTTGCCTGGTGGTTGTACGTTTATGTCAATTCCACATTCTAGTATGTTTTCTTCGTCTTCTAGTTTTAATGCAGCATTTCCTCCTCCAAATAGTTCTCTAAATACTTCTACGAAATTTTTATTTATAATCTCAAATTGAGTTTTAAATTGTTCTTTCATTGTAGTTGTCATATCACTTATAATTTTTCTTAATTTTGCCATAGTATCTTCTAAGTCAACTCTTTGTTCACACATGAAGTCATATCTTTCTTTCATGTTTTTGTATTCTTCGATAGAGTCTACATTTACACTTCCTAATTCTCTTAAATCTTTTCTTAGATTATTAACCTTTTTTTGCGTTAAAGCTATATTTTCTGGCTTTTTATAGTCTTGTACTGTGTTTGGTGTTAGTTCATATTCCTCCCACATTTTGTTAATAATTCCATTTATATCATCTTCTGTTTTTGTCTTTTTTACATCTATTTTTACAATTTGAGCTTTTAATTCTTCAATCGTTTTAAATTTTGTTGTAATTTCTTCTTCTTGACTTACTAATTTTTGATTTTTTTCTATTCTTTCCTGCTTTAGCTCTTCTATTTTTGAGCCACTATTTTTTACTTTTTCCTTAATGTTTTCTATTTTTTCATTTATTTCTTCAATTGATTTTTCTAAATTAAAGTTTTCCTGTGTTAATTGCTCTATTTGTAATTTTTTATTTTCAACACTTTTTTTATTATTTTCAATTTCTAGATTGATTCTTTCTTCTATTTCTTCAATAGATGTTTGACTTTCGTCAAAAGAAGATACAGATATTTTTAGGTTTGTAATATCAAAATTCAAATCATCTACTCGTTTTTGATTATCTTTATTTAACTCTGCAAATTCATTAATTATGTTTGTTAGTTTTTCTGTCTCTTCTGTTAATTGCTTAATTTTATCTTCTGCCTTTTCTTTATTATGCATTGTTGTTTCTTTGTCTTTTTCTAAATTGTTTTCTTCTTCTTTTAAACGATTTAATCGTTGTTCTATTTTAGTTATATTTTCCTCAATTGAGACTAACTTTTGTTTTTCTGTTGCATAAGTAATATCTATTTCTTGTAACTCTTTTTCTAAACTAGTTGCTTCTTCTAAAATGTCTTCTATTGATTCTTCATATTCCTGTTTTTCTTTTTCTAATTTATCTATTTTTATTTTTAGGTTTTGAATTTCTTTTTCTAGTTTTTGTGTTTCTCTTCCTCTACCTAAAATATTTACTGTTTTCTTACTTACTGAACCACCAGTAATAGCTCCAGATGGATTTATAACATCTCCTTGTAATGTTATGATTCTAAAAGAATATGCATTTTGTTTTGCAACTTTTATGGCCGTTTCCATATTATCTACAATAACAGTTCTTCCTAATAAGCTCAAAATAATTTGATCATATTTTTTACTATATTTTATTAGGTCTGATGCTATTCCTATAACCCCTTTTTCGTGTCCTTTTATTTTTTCTAATTTTTTTCCTCTCACTGATGTAATAGGTAAAAAAGAGGCCCTTCCCAAATTATTTTTTCTTAAATGCTCTACTAATTTTTTTGCATCTTCTTCTGTTTCTGTTACAATATTTTGCAAACTTGCTCCTAAACACATTTCAATTGCTGTTTGGTACTCTTCTGGTACTTCAATAACATTAGCTAAAACTCCATGCATTCCTTTTCCTAGCTCTTTAATGTTTTCACAATCCTTTAAAAGTGCTTTTACACTTTTAACATATCCTTCTTTTTCTTTCTCCATTTCTATTAAGAATTTTAGTTTTGATTCTTTAATTCTCATTTCACTTTTATATTGATTTATATTACTTTCGTAATTTTTAATTTTCTTGTCTGCTTCTTCTTTCTTTTTGTTAATCTCTTCTAGATTTGTAACAACCTTATTTCTTTTGCTGTCAATTTCGTAAAATTCTTTAGCAATTTCATCTTTGTTTAATCTAGTACTATCTAATTCTGAAATCTGCATTGCTATTTCATTTTTTATTTGTTTTTGTCTTTTTTCATCATTTTCAAAATTAATATTTTGTGCATGAATCTCAGATTGTAATTCATATTTTTTATCTGTATTACTTTCTACTTGTGCTTTATGGCCTTCTATTTCTAGTTCTTTTGCAGAAAGCGTTTTCATGATTTTATCTAATTCTTCTTGCTTTTGATTTAATTCTTTTTCAAATTTCTCTCTATTTTGTTTTAAATTTTCCTTTTTTTCTTGTTTTTGCTCAATCTCTTTTTGTAACTCTTCTAATCTATTTTTAAACTCTTCTATTTCTTTTTCATATCTTTGACTATTTTCTTTATTATTTTTAATTTTAGTATTAGCTACATTAATGTCAGAGTTTAACATTTCTATCTCTTTCTGGCTCTCAAATCCTATATTTGACATTTCTTCTATCTTTAGTGTAATTTCATCAATTTCAGATTTTAATTTTTCTTTTAAAAGTTTGATTCTTTCTAATCTTCCTTCTTCTTCATTACATTGATTTGTATAAATTTCTTCATTTTTTACAATTTCTTCTAAACTTGCTTTATATTTTTCAATATTGTAAATAAATAAACCTATTTCTATACTTTTTAATTCTTCTCTTAAATTTAGAAATTTTTTTGCTTTTTCTGACTGTATTTTTAAAGGTTCTATATTAGTTTCTATTTCTGATAAAATGTCGTTAATTCTAAGCAAATTCAATTTAGTACGCTCTAATTTTTTCTCTGATTCTTGTTTTCTTGTTCTATATTTTACAATTCCTGCTGCTTCTTCAAATATGTTTCTTCTGTCTTCTGATTTATTACTTAAAATTTCGTCTATTTTTCCTTGTCCTATAATTGAATATCCATCTTTTCCATTTCCTGTATCCATAAATAATTCTAATACATCTTTTAATCTACATGGCACTTTATTAATGTAATATCCTGTTTCTCCGCTTCTATATATTTTTCTAGTAACAGTTACTTCTGTATATTCAATTGGCAAGCTTCCATCACTATTATCAAATACTAAAGATGCTTCTGCAAATCCTAATGATTTTCTATTTTGTGTTCCTGCAAATATGATATCAAGAGATTTTGTTCCTCTTAAAGATTTCATACTTTGTTCTCCGAAGCACCCATCTAATACTATCTGATATATTGCTTTTACCTGAACCATTTGGTCCTATTACACTTGTAATTCCTGGCATAAATTCTAATACAGTTTTGTCTGCAAAAGATTTAAAGCCTTGTAATTCTAGTCTTTTTAAATACATTTATTATCACCTTTATTATTTATTTTTGTCCTATAAATTTCCATAAAAATAGTTTATACTATTTTCTTGTTTTTGTAAAGTAAATAAATGTTTCTAGACGAATTTTATACCTGCAACAATTTTTGCTATATTATAAATTAATTGTTGTTTTTCCGGACTACATTGCATTAATAAATCTTGAAATTCTTTATGTAGATAAATTCTAGATTCTACATTGATTCCTGTTACCAATTTTTCCATAGGAGTCGCTAACGCTAATGAAATTTGTGCTAATCTTCTTAGATTGATACTAGTCCCTCCTCTTTCCACTCTGCTAATATAAGCTGTAGCAACATCTATTTTTTCTGCCAACATTTCTTGTGACCATCCTGCTTCTTTTCTCGCTTCTTTTATTCTTTGCCCTATTAATTTGTAATCTACATTTGCTTCAATTATCTCCATAACTTTCCCCTCCTCATGAGTAAATCTAACATCATAAGTCCCACTTGTCAAAGTGTGTTTTGTTTTATATGTAAATATTTATTCATAAATACTCTATTTATCTCTATATTTTTTCTTTATTCAATATTTTTTAATTTTTGTTAAAAAATACAAAAACAGTCTAACCATTTGTTACTAGTCAGCCTTAATTATATTTATATTAGTTCCAAACACTTTGTGTGTCGCAACCTACCAATAGAAATAAAGCTATGTGGGTTGCTCCAATCGCATTCGCTTTCAGCTCATTTGGTCGCTTACGCGGTGTTTTTACTAATATAAATATAATTAAGGCTGACTAGTAATAATCATTTCAAGTTTGACTGCTTTTTAATTGATATTATTTTACTTGCTCTGCATATTTATTATTTATAATTTTGTCATATGGTGCATTTTGTTCTAATTCCCCAGCCTCTGTCATTACTTCTTGTAATCTATTAAATGCTTCTTCTTTTAATACTGGTGTATCGTTCCATGCATCAATATCTTTATAACTTTGGATTGCGGCTGTTAATAATTCAATATCTGTATCTGGGAAAAAGCTTTCAATTAATTCTGCTATTTCTCTACTTGTATGTTCTTTTACCCATTTTTGTCCTTGATATATTGCATTTGTGAATCCTTGTATTGTTTCTTCATTATTTTCTATATAACTTTTTTTTGCAAAATATGCTGTATATGGTTTTTCTCCTGCTGCCTCTCCTACTGATGCTACAATATACCCTTTTTGTTCATTTTGAGTTAAAGAGGCCGTTGGTTCAAATAATGTAACATAATCAGCATCTCCACTTGCAAAAGCTCCTGCCATCAAATCAAATTTAATACTATCATCTAATGTAAGGTCTTTTTGTGGATCTATACCATTTTTTCTTAAAACATATTCTAAAGTCATATATGGTACTCCACCTTTTCTTCCTGGTATTACTGTTTTTCCTTTTAAATCTTGCCAATCAAAATTTTGTGTATCTTTTCTAGCTACTAAAAATGAACCATCTTTTTTAGTCATTTGTGCAAATACTTGTGTATAATCTTCTTTCCCTTCGTTATATACATATATTGATGCTTCTGGTCCTGCAAATCCAATATCACATTGGTTGCTTAAAACAGCTGTCATAACTGCATCTGCTCCCTGCCCTGTTGACAATTCTATGTCTAATCCATTTTCTTTAAAATATCCATTATTAATTGCTACATATTGTGGAGCATAAAAAACTGAACGTGTTACTTCATTTACTTTT
This sequence comes from uncultured Clostridia bacterium, assembly GCA_944393455.1. Taxonomy (GTDB): domain Bacteria; phylum Bacillota; class Clostridia; order TANB77; family CAG-508; genus CAG-269. Next base: position 997 of record CALYAH010000132.1, on the reverse strand, counting down.
ATTAATTTTGTATCTTCTGTATTTTGATTTGAATTTTTAATCTTTATAATGCTTGTTACAGCTAAAATAATAAGTATTACAATTATAGCACTAATTATTATTTTCTTTTTCAAAATTGTTCCTCCTTTGGCTATTTAGGTATGATCCGCTCAATATATTTAAGCTTTAGCATTCCATCTTAGCCACTAAATTTTTTTGACTTTAGGATAAATTTTTCAAGTAATAATACTGCTGCATACATTATTCCTGCTACAACTCCTAATATTATTACACTGGTCATAACTAAATCCAATTTAAATACTTGACCACCATAAACAATTAGGTATCCAAGTCCTGCCTTTGATACTAAAAATTCTCCTGATATAACACCAACTAATGAAAGTCCAATATTTACTTTTAGAGAATTAATAAAAGTAGACAAATTAGCCGGAATTATAATCTTAGTTAATATTTGTAATTTAGAAGCATTAAATGTTTTTGCCATTTTTACAACTTCTTTATCTGTTTTTAAAAATCCATTCAAATTTTCTAATATCGTTACAATTAAAGAGATTGCAATTGCCATAACAATTATAGCTGGCGTTCCTGCACCTACCCAAATAATAATAATCGGTCCGAAGTGCTACTTTGGGTAAACTATTTAAAACTACTAAATAAGGTTCTGCGACCTTTGATAAAAAGTCTGACCACCATAAAATAATAGCAATAATAATTCCTAAGACAGTTCCTAATAAAAATCCAATGACGGTTTCATAGACAGTAACACCGATATGTTTTAGTAAATCATTAGAAGTTAAATTCATAAAAGTATCTAAAATTCTACTAGGTTGGCTCATGATAAAACTATCTATTATATTTTCTCTTGCTAAAATCTCCCACAATCCTAGAAATCCTACTAATATTAATACTTGTGTTAGGAATACTAAATAATTTCTTTTTTTAATTCCTTTTAAATATTTTTTTCTTTCTGAAGATATACTTTTATTCATCTACTTTC
>CALYAH010000131.1 GCA_944393455.1 uncultured Clostridia bacterium | reverse complement strand
TGAAAAAGATAATGGATGAAAATGAAGGAGTAAAAAAAGCGAAAGAGAAGTTAGAGGAAATAAGTCAAGATGAAATAATGCAAAGAATAAATGATTGGAAAGTAATGGGAGAATATAGAGAGTTTACGAAGGAAAAAAGAGCAAGAGAAGAAGGAATGGAAAAAGGAAGGAAAGAAGGGAAGATAACAGAAAAAATGAAAATAGCAAAAAAAATGAAAGAAAAAGGAATAAAAAACGAAGAAATAGAAGAAATAACAGGATTGTCAAAAATTGAGATAGAAAAACTATAAAAAAGAAATTATGCAATCTTTTGTATAGTATAAATGACTTAAAGACATCCTTTAAAAGCAAGATTATAAGTCTTGCTATTTTTCATTTAATATAGTAAAATTAGAATCATATAAAAAACAAATTTAAGAAGGTTTTAAAGTATGTTTAATAAAAAAAGAAATAAGGAACAAGAAGAAATTCCAAAAGCACTAAGGAAAATGAAAAAGAATAGAGAAGATGAATTACCAAAAGCATTAAAACATATGGACGAAAAAGAATACAATACAAAAAACAAAAAATCCAAACATGGAAAAAACAAGAAAACAAAAATAAGTAAAAAAATAAAAAAAATCATCCTTATTATATTAATCATAATAATATTAGTAGTTGGAATTGTTTTAGGGATATCAGCTCACCAATGGAAAAAATTAGCACAAGAAATGATAAATAACGAAAATTCTAGTGTTTTAGATACAGAAGGAAATGTAATAGCAAAACTTGGTAGTGAAAGAAAAAATATAGATATATCAATAGAACAAATACCAGACAATTTAAAAAATGCATATGTTGCAATTGAAGATGAACGTTTTTATTCACATCATGGAGTAGATATAAAAAGGACGGCTTCAGCTATTGCATCATATGTAATACATTTTGGCTCATCTTCATATGGTGGAAGTACAATAACCCAGCAATTAGTAAAAAATTTAACAGGAGATTCTACAGATAGTATTTTTAGAAAAGTTAAAGAATGGTGGAAAGCATGGCAACTAGAAACATGTTTATCAAAAGATGAGATTTTAGAAGGATATCTAAATATTATCTATGTTGGACCTAGTATATATGGAGTAGAGGCTGGAGCAGAATATTATTTTAGTAAAAGTTGTAGTAATTTAAGTTTAGCCGAATGTGCATTTTTAGCTGGAATTAATCATTCACCTAATTCATACAACCCATTTACAGATGAAGATAATTCTGAAAAAATAAAAAATAGAACCAAAACAGTTCTTTCTAAAATGTTTGAATTAGGATATATAAATGAAACAGACGAGCAAAATGCTTCAACTGAAGTTGATAAAGGTTTAAATTTTAAAAAAGGTGAAATACAATCAAGTAATGGAGTTTATTCTTATCATACAGATGCTCTTATAACTGATGTAATAAATGATATTTCAGAAAAATATAATATTTCCGAAACTTTTGCTACAAACTATGTGAATATGGCTGGGTTAACAATTAATAGCACACAAGATTCTTCTATACAAAAACAAGCAGAAACAGAGTTCGAAAAAAGTAAATACAGTAGACCATCTAAAAATGGAGGGAATTCATCACAAGCCGCAATGGTAATTATGGATCATACTACAGGTAAAGTATTAGCATGTGTAGGAGGATTAGGAAAGAAAACTGAAGCAAGGTCTTTAAATAGAGCAACTCAAAGTGTTAGACAAACAGGTTCAGCTATTAAACCTCTAGCTGTTTTAGCTCCAGCAATTGATAAAAAAATAATAACAGGAGCTTCTATATATGATGACACAGAAAAAGATTTTGAAGGAGGATATCATCCTGTAGATTATAGTAAACCATTAGGTAATATAACTGTAAGAAGATCTGTAGAATCATCTCAAAATATACCTTTTGTTGAAATTATGGAAAAATTAAAGCCAAAAAATGCAATTAAATATATGGAAAAAATGGGAATAACAACTTTAACAAAAGAAGACGAAAGTTTAGCATTAGCATTAGGTGGATTACAACATGGAATTAGTCCTTTAGAAATGGCTGGTGGATATGCAACAATAGCTAATGATGGAGAATATATAGAACCTGTATTTTACAGTAGTATAAATAATAAATCTGGAGAAAAAATTTTAGAACCTAAACAAAAAACTAAGAGAGTATTTTCAAAAGAAGTTGCATATATACTAAAAAACATTCTAACTCAACCAGTAAATGGAGCAAATGGAACAGCAACTTATTGTAAGATATCTGGTGTAGATGTAGCAGCCAAAACAGGAACTACAGATGAAAATTATGATAGATGGCTTTGTGGTTTTACTCCATATTATACAGCAGTTGCTTGGTATGGATATGACCAGAATGAAACTGTAGAATTTAATAAAAGAAATCCAGCAGGACTCTTATGGGCTAATGTAATGTCTAGAATACATGCTGGTCTAAAAACAGCAACTTTTAAAAGACCAAATGGTGTAATATCAAAAACAATATGTTCTGAAACTGGAAAAGTAGCTAGAACAGGTTGTAAAAATACATATACAGAATACTTTTTATGGCTTACTGTTCCTGGCTTATGTGATAAACACTCAGGAGAAGAATTAAAAAGTACAACTAATAATATAAATGATAATGTAAATGATAATGTAAATGAAGTAATTAAAAATATTACACATGACATTGATGCTGAAGATCCGCAAGAGACACAAAGAAATGCAAATGTAACAACAATAACACAAACTAATACTACTGAAAATTCAAATACTACACAAAATAATAATACTACTAATACTACAAATACAAATCAAAATTCTAGCACATCAACAAATACTTCTAATACATATAATAATGTTACAAACAATACAAATACTTCAAACAACAATGCTCAAAATACCGATAATACTTCCACATCAAACAATAATATAAATTCAAATAGTAATACAAATACTAGTAATTCAAAAAATGTAAATACTAATATAGTTGAAACAAATAAAGAAATTTAAAAGTTTATATAAAAATATAAACAATAATAGAAAGAAAATATAACGAAAATTCTTGACAATATGTTATATTTCATGCTATTATGAATATAATAATTAAGAACATCATTGTTTTTAATAAATGTGTTTGTCGCCGCCCCTTTGGCGACTGATAAATGAGAGAGTGAATAAATGTGTTTGTCGCTACCTCTTTAAGCGACTAACAA
>CALYAH010000130.1 GCA_944393455.1 uncultured Clostridia bacterium | reverse complement strand
CAGCTTAAGTATAATATTTAGATATATTAATTATTGATTTTAGCTGAATCTTACTCGTTCTCTTTCCTAACAATTTCTATTTTTCATTCCAATCAAGCGCTATATTTTCGACTTAGTATACCTTTAGAGGAAAATCACCCCACAAGCATTCCTCAAAAATACCGAAACTTAAAAAATAGTTTTATTAAATTCTTTTTTTACCAAATTTTATTAAGCTTTTTACCTTATTAAATATTTCTTTTATCTTATTTTCTTTTTTTACTACAATCATCTTATCTTCATATATTTCTTCTTTAGCTTTTTTGTTTTCAAATATTTTATCAACATTGTATTTTTCCTGTAGTCTCTTTTCTTCCTTCTTTATATCTTCATCTTCTTGTTTTAATAGCTTTTCTCTTTCTAAATCGTCACATGTAAAATCCCTATATATTAATCCTAGTATAACTTTCGATTCTTTTGTTATTTGCTCATTTATATCTTTAGAATAATCTATATTAACCTTATATCCTTGTTTTTTATTCTTTTCTATTAAGTCTACAAAGCTTTCAGGAATCTTTTTAAATAAATCATTATCTAGATGTTTTAAAATATCTGAAACTTCTGAAAAAGCTATATCAGTAGCATAAACTGTTTCTTGTTTTTTTCCTTCCATTATTATTTCTCCTTTGTAATATCTTTTATTTGATTATATATCCTTTGGATTTTTGACATTTCATTTTTTCTTTCTTGCGCAGTTGTTTGATTATAAGCTTCTTGTAAAGTATTTATTCCAATTTCTTTTTCTTCAAATTTTTCCCTTAATTCTTCTAAATCTATATCTTCGAATTCTTTTGGTAAATCCCATCTTTTGCAAGTAATTGTATTATTTCTTACAGCATAATACAATTTTTTAGCATTTTCTTTTGTAGGATTCTTTTCATATTCATATTTCAACCCTTTGCTTTTTTCGTCCCCATATATCTTTTGTTTTTCTTGCTTAATACATTTATCAATATCTACAACCACAATTGGTAATTTATCTTCCCACTGTTTTTGTGCTTTTAATGCCTCTTCCATATTATTTATTTCGTTATTTTTTCTAAAGGTTAAGATATAATCTGGTTGTTTTTTCTCTCCTTTTTGAATTCTACTAAAATCTAATTCATTATGTCCTTTAGTATTATTTATTAAATCATTTGGATCAAAATATTTTTCATTTCTATAAGCTTCTGAAACAAATCCAGAAATATTAGATGCCATATCTTCTGCTCCGTTCAAGCAATAAAGTTTCTCCATCCATATTACTAAATCCATAACAAATTGAATTTATTGGTGCCATACCGAAGCATATCATTTCTTATATAACTTGTACAAAAATGTTGTGAGCTTATTGCTGGCCTATTCCAATCTTCTTTATAATTCTTAGTTTCTTCTCGTGAGTATGCTCCAACTGATGTCATTAATATTTTAAAGTCTGTTCCTGCTTCATACACATTTTCATATTCTTCATTTTTCTCTAGTTCTTTAGTTGTAAGTAAATCATTATTTAGTAATTTTCCATATTCTGTTTTTAAAGTTCTTTCCATTTGTATTAAATCTATATTTTTTGTTTCTTTTGTTTTATCAAAAATCTTTTCTAGCATTTGTTTATCATTTGTAGTTATTATCTCCTTTAATGCTTTTACATAAGTTTTACATTCTTTATTTTCTATTTTATCAATACTTTCTTCATATTTACTTACTATTTCTTGAGCCTCTTTAATGTCTTGCCCAAAAAGTTTTTCTAATACTGCTGTTTTTTTATTAATAATATAAGTACTATTTATCCATTCTTCACATTGTTTTTTTCTAATTTCTTCAAATTTTGGAATTTCTTCTACTTGTCTTATATTAAACATATTCGGTTTTTGTATTATTTTAGTCAAATCTTTTATATTTAAAGTTTCTATATCTCCTATGTTTTGCACTAGCTCATTATATTCACCATTACTTAAGTTAGTAATAACTTTATCTGCTAGAGGTGTCCAGTCTCCTGTATTTTCGTTTTTCTCTAATTGCTCAACACATTTCACTGTAAGCTTTAGTTCTTTATCTCCTAATGTCAGTAGTTTTTTTTGCACTTCAGGATAACATGATAATTGGTTTATCTTGCTTTCTCCAAACAACTCAACATACTTTGAATCTAAAATTTTAAAATTAATAGTTTTATATATATCTGCATTTTTTTCTTCTAACCTTGATAATATTTCTTTATATTTTTTTACATCTTCTTCAGTATCTATACCAGATTTTGCCATAAATGTTTCTATATTCTCTTTTATGAATTTTGTATTCTCCATTTCTTCTCTATATAGATTTAAATCTGCTTCATCTAAGCTTAATATTAAATCTTTATCTTTTATTTCTTTTAACAATTCTCTTTTATAAAGCTCTGATTCTATTAGTGGAAGATATTTAACTTTCATTTTATCCGGCAATTCAGACATTATATTTTCTTTTTCAAAATCATCAGTTATTGAGCCTATATATTTATCTTGATTCTCTTCTGATAGGCTTAATATTATTTCTTTTTTAGTATTTAGAATCATAACTTTTGGAATTAGTTTAGTTCTCTCTTCTTCTGGTAATTCTTTTATTAATTCTAGTTTAAGTTCTTCGTCATTTAATTCTTCTATATATTTTTCTCTTTTTTCTATTGATAATTCTCTTATAAATTCTACTTTATCTTGGTCAAAAGTTATCAGATTTATATATTGCTCTCTTTTTTCTTTTGGTAAAGTTTTTATTATATCAATTATTTCAAATGAATCTGTAGTATATTTTAAATAGTTTTCTTTTTGCTCTTCTGACATCTTTGAAATTATTTTTTTCTTATCATCTAGCATTATTAATTTTTGAATATATTCAAATAATTCTTCATCAGGAAGGTTTAAGATTTGTTGTATTTCTTCTTCACTCTCTGGCAAGAATGTCCAATTTTCTTTTTCATATGATTCTTCTTGCTCTTTTAATTCTTCTAATAATTTACTATACTTTTCTCTTTCTTCTTCTGATAAAGTCTCTAGTATTTCTTCTCTATTAAAACCGTATTCTAATTCTTTTATATATTGTCCTCTTTCTGATTCTGGTAAGCTTTTTATTATTTCCATTTTTTCAAAGTCTTCTGATAATAAACTTATGTATTGCCCTCTTTCTTCTACTGGTAAACTTTCTATTATTTCCTTTTTAAAAAAATCTTCTGAAAATAAACTTATATATTCTACTCTTTCTGATTCTGGTAAGTTTTTTATTATTTCCATTTTATCAAAGTCTTCTGATAATAAACTTATGTATTGCCCTCTTTCTGATTCTGGTAAGCTTTCTATTATTTGCACTTTATGATAATCTTCTGGTAATAAACTTATATATTGTCCTCGTTCTTTCATCGGCAAACTTTTTATTATAAATTCTTTATCCAGATTATCAGATACGACACTTACATATTCTCCTCTTTTTTCTATTGGTATTTCCATTATTATATCTATTTTATAAAAATCATCAGACATAGTTTTTAGATATTGCTTTCGCTTCTCTTCTGGCAACCTTAAGATAGTAAACTTTATTAAATCTCTTGTTAGTTCTTCAAAATATTCCTCTTTTTCTTGTTCAGGCATATTTACAATTACTTCTTGCTTAAATTTTTCAACTATTTTAGAAATATTTTCTTCAATATTTTCTTCTGGCAATTCTAAATTATGTTCTTTTAAAAATTCTTCTATTTGTTCTTCCATTCTCTTAAATCCCCTTTGTTAATATCTTCTTTGGCAATCAGTTTAACATATCAAATTATATTTTGGTTTATATCTCTTTTTATTTAAACTTATTCTAACATACTTTTATAGCCATTTCAATTCATAAATTTGAAGTTCAATAATAGAATTTATAATAGGAGGATTTAATTATGTTGAAAAGTAATTTTTATGTTATCAAATTAAAGAGAAACTTTATTCCTCTAGTTTTTTTATTTTTTACTTTTTGTTTATTATTCTTTTCTAAAAGCAATTTACCTGCTGTTAAATCAGGTTTATCTCTTTGGGCAAATTCTGTTGTGCCTTCTCTTTTTCCTTTTTTTGTAGCAACTGAATTATTAATGCATACAAATATTGTTACTCAATTAGGAAATATCTTAAATAAATATATGAAACCACTTTTTAATGTGCGTGGTGAAGGTGCTTTTGCTTTTATTATGGGAATAATAAGTGGCTATCCAGTAGGGGCTAAAATTGCTGCTAACTTTAGGCAAAATAATATTTGTACTAAAGAAGAATGTGAGAGGTTACTTAGTTTTACTAACAATTCTGGACCTCTTTTTATCATTGGAACTGTTGGTATTTTAATGTTTAGAAACACAACTATTGGTATTTTACTTTTTATTACTCATATTTTAGCCTGCATTACAGTTGGTATAATATTTCGTTTTTGGAAACGTGTTAAAATGTCTTCTAATTATTCCAATCTATCTAATTCCGGCATGTCAAATACCAAAACAGTTTCTTTTTCTAATTTAGGAGAAATTTTGGCTGAAAGTATTACTAGTAGTACATCTACTATCTTATTAATTGGGGGCTTCGTTGTTATATTTTCTAGCATTATTTCCATTTTAAAAGCTAGTGGAATTTTAAATATTTTATCTAGTTTAATATCACCACTTTTTCATACACTTAATATAGATACCTCTTTTATCACTCCTCTATTTAGCGGTTTTTTGGAAATAACGAATGGAATTAATACTATTTCTAGTATTGCTTGTAAAAAACTTTCTATTAATATTATTTTCACAGCATTTTTGCTTGGTTTTGGTGGTATTTCAGTTTTATTACAGGTTTTAAGTATAACTTCTAAAACAGATTTGTCTATAAAACCTTATTTATATGGCAAACTTTTACATGGTCTATTAGCTGCTTTTTATACATATATTTTTATTAATGTTCTTCCTTTTTTTAATTTTGATTTGTAAGGAGATGATTTCATGGAAAGAGATTTTAATAATGCTTATATGCCACCTTTTATGGATTATAATATGCCTCCACCAAATATTGGAATGGATATGAACGATTTATATAAAGATCCTATGTTTAACCCTATGATGCAATATGAGCAGGCTTATTGTTATTATCGATATTTATGCATGCAAATGGATTATAAGATTAAATGTAAAGAATATGAAAAGATGTGTTCTAATAATAATTCTAATTCAACTGACAGACGAGAAAGAAAAATTGAATAGAAAAAGAATCTCAATTTTGAGATTCTTTTAGTATTCAAACAACATAATTATTTCTTTAATCTCTTTTTCTTCGTTTAACAAAGTCTCTAAACCTTTTATAGCAACTTTTAGTTCCAAATCAGTGGGTGGTTCAGTAAATAAGATTTGTTCGACTTTAATAAAGTCTTTTTTTAACATTTCTTTACTCAGTATCCAGCTAATAATAAAAATCAATACATACACTATAATATTAATTTTATCATAAAAAGCTATAGCTAGTGAAATAGGTACAAATTCTATAATTCTGCTTGCTATAATTCTAATTCCACAGTATTCACTAAATCTAGAAAAAGTTTTTATTTCTTCTAACGAAGGAACTTTTCCTAATTTTCGATAGGCATTCAACACCATATGCTCTGCTGAATGATATCTAGCCTCTTCTTTTTCTTGACCATTTAATATCTTCATTTTAAAACTCTTCTGAATGCATACGTACAGGTATTTAGAAACCATGAAAGAATAATACAATGCACCCAATGTATAATTTATATTTCTAGCTATTAATGCACTATATACTATTAACACAAGGTTTATGCACCATACTGCTTTTCCATGTAGTTTTTCTTCCCGTATCTCTGGTTCTTTTAAATCATAATCTATTTTTCTCCTTAATGTAAAATCTGTATACCACCTAGTTAGTGTTTCAATAGTGTTTGTATCACTATCATAATAACTTTTTACCACTAACTTATTTGTTATTCCTGAAATAAATATAATTCCATTCCGACATGAAGTTGCATTTGGTATTCTTCTTTTGTTTTCCATATTGTTTAAATACTCTCCTTTCTATAATTTTAATGCATTGATTATATCATAATTTTACATAATATTCAACTCTATAAGAAATCAACTTTTCTATAACAAAAAATGAGACAGATTTGCTCTGTCCCACTTGTATCATTTTACTAAAAAGAAATATCCTAAAACTAAGATTCCAAGTATAATTCTATAATATCCAAATGGTTTAAAATTATGTTTCTTAATATAATCCATTAAGAATTTTATTACAACAATAGAAACTAGGAAAGATGCTACCATTCCAACTAATAAAACTATCTATTCAATCCCTGTAAAAGCAAATCCGAATTTAACTAGTTTTAATAAACTTGCTCCTAGCATAGTTGGTATGGCTAAATAAAACGTAAACTCTGCTGCATTTGGTCTTGATAATCCTATTAATAGTCCTCCTATAATCGTTGCACCAGAACGTGATGTTCCTGGAAAGATAGCTGCTAATAGTTGGAAAACTCCAATAATTAGTGCATCTTTATATGTAATTTGTGAACTTGTTTCCTTTTTACTTTTTCTATTTTTATTCCAGTTTTCTATTACTATAAAAGCAATACCAAATACAATTAATGCAATGGCAATACAAAATGGATTATAAAATAATGCTTCAAAGACATCATCAAAAAGTAATCCTATTACCGCTGCTGGTACACATCCAACTAAAATTTTCCCCCATAAGCTCATAATATCTTTATTAAAATAAGATAATATACCAGTTTGCTTAATTGCTTTTTCCTTTTCTTTAGTAAATGGCCATATTTTTTTGAAATATAGAATAACTACCGCTAGAATGGCACCAAATTGTATAACAACTTGGAACATATCCCAAAATTCTGGTGATACTTCCTTAAATTTTAAAAACTGTTCAACTAGTATCAAATGTCCTGTACTACTAATTGGTAGCCATTCTGTAATTCCTTCTACAATTCCAAATAAAATAGCTTTTATTACTTCTAATACCATATTTCTCTTCCTTCCTTTGTATGTTTTAAGATGTTTTTTTGGACGGAGTAAAAAAACATCTTTTTCATTTCTTATCTTTTAATTTCTTTTTTATTCTTAAGATGTTTTTTTACTCCGTCCCAAAAAACATCTTAAAACACATCTATTATTTTTCATATACTTCTTTTAAAATATTGTAAACTGTATCTTTAATAAATTCTGCTGTTGTGACTGGTGCTACTTTTCCTGGAAGCGCTAATGCCCATATTAATTTTAATTTTTTGTCCTTGGCCGTTTTTTTGTCTATTCCTCCTGGATTAGATGCTAAGTCAATTAAAAGGCATTCTTTTTTTACATACTCCATTCTTTCTTTTGTTAAAATTAAATGTGGTACAGTATTAATAATTATATCATAATTTGCTAAGTTTTCTCCTAAAAAGTTAATGTTTGTTACTTTATGTCCATAAGCTCTAATCCAAGCTAAGTCTTCATCTTTTCTAGCTGCACATGTTACCTTTGCTGACAATCCAGCCATCTTTCTAGCTAGCACTTTTCCAATTCTTCCAAATCCTAATATTAAAACATTACTACCATGTATAATTTTATTAGTATTTGCTATTGCAATTTCTATTGTTCCTTCTGCTGTGGAAATTGTATTTAATACAGCTAGTTCTTCTCTCTTCATAATGTCTATGATTTCTATATATTCGTCATTTGCCATATCATAAACGTCTGGTGTTATACTTCCTGCAATCAATATCTTAGCATTTAAATAATGCATTAGCTCTCTTATTGATATTTCTTTTTCACTAAACGGTGTATTAATATTTATTCCATTACTCGAGAAAGGTATTGGTCCTATAACAACTTCTACATCTTCTGGAATTGCTTTACTTAGTTTTTCACAAAATATGATATTTTTCCTATTTTTTAATTCCTCTGCTTTTTCTAATCCATACGTATAAACTCTATTTCCATCTTCTGCTAGCATTTGGGCTAACTTTATAATTCGCAAATCTCCGACCTATTATAGCAAAATTTGTACTCATAAAATCCCTCCTGTATTTATTATATTGATTTTTTAGAATTTTATGAGTATTTATCTTTTTACATTACATTTTTATTTTTAGAAAATATCTAATCATGTCTTTCTTTTTGGTCCATATCCTTTTCATCTTTTTCTATATTTTCTATTTTTCTTTCTTCATTTTTTTTCAATAAGTTTATATCATTATAACTTAAATGTCTCGTTATTTCTGACATTTCTTCTAAATGCTCTTTTGATTTTATTTCTTTTTCTTGTAGCTTTCTTTCAATCTGTTCATCTGAATTTTCTAAATTAAATGGTATAGAGATTCTAGCCATAACTGGTATAAATATTGGATCCTTTTTTACTTTGTTTACAATCTTTTTACTATCTATATCAATTGCTAGATTCACATATTTTATTGCAGTATCTTTATCTCCTTTAATTAAACATATTTTAGATAATTCATAATATGCATCTGCTGATAACTCTTCTTCTTCAATTGCTTCCATAAATCTTTTTTCTGCTTCTTCTAAGTCTTTATAAATCAAAGCAATTTCTGCTAAAGAATATTTTGCATTATATGCTAAACTATTAATTTCAGCTGCTTTTTCATAACATACTTTTGCACTTTGAAAATCATTTAACATTGTATAAGCTATTCCTAAACTATAGTTTAAGTCATAACTAACTGGATTATACCTTAATGCTTCTTGATATACATTAACAGCTTCTTTATACATTTCGTTTTGAATTAAAATTTCTCCCAATAGTACTGAAGCTTCATAGATTTCTGGTTTTTTATTTAATAAACGAAATAACATTTCTGCCGCTTCATCTTTTTTATCTAAATTATTTAATAATTCTGCTACTTTATAATAAGAATCATAATCTTTTTTATTTAAATCAATTGCTTGAACATATTCGTCAATCGCTTTTCTCATTCCACCTTCTTTTTCGTAAACTTCTGCTAACATTCTATGTGCTTTATAGCTGTTTGGTCTTTTTTCTAATAAAGACAACAGTGCTTGTTTTGCTTTTTTATTATTTCCAAACATAAGGCTAATTTCTGCTTTTGTAATACATATCATTTCTAACAGATACATATTCCTTTTTTCTAAAATGATAATCACAATAGGAAGTATAATTGCAAAAATATATTTTAATATTATAAATAACATATTCAGTTTTATACTAAATAGCACTTCGACGAAATTTAATGCAATCCCTACTGCTTCTATAACTAATATAATTACATAACTAGTATCATTATTTTTTATCATTCTAAAAAACATGTATACAAATATAAAAAATGAAATAACTGTAAAAATAAATTGTTCTATTACCATTTGTTTACACCTCTTTTAGTTTACATTACTTTTCTATTTTATTTCATTTTTCGCGATTTGTCTAGTAATTTTTTCTTAATTTTCAAAAATCAGTTTTCCTCCTGTCACTATCCACTTTTTCCACTTTGTTGTATCAATTCCATCTTCAGGACTATCAATATAAGAATTAAATTGATTTTTTATTATTTCAAAATCCATTTTTTCCATTTTAGTTACATCATATTGTGTATCTTCCTTGTTTCCAACTGCTATATTCCAGCTGTCTGAACTATAATATCCATTTTTTATTTCTATTGTAGCTGTATTATCATGAAGTACACCACATATAGCTCCATTTCCAGTATATGATAAATATGTTTTTCCTGTATTATATACATTTTTTATTATGATATTGCAATTAGTTCTAATTCTTCCTACAATACCTCCTACTCCATTTATCACCATTGCTTTCTTTGAATTTATTTCTCCTATATTGTAACAATTAAAAATTTTCCCATTACTGTTACCGCATACATCTCCTACAATTCCTCCAATACTAGTTCTTCCATCTATTTTTCCTTCATTATAACAATTTATAACCTCAACATATTTTTCTAGCCTTCCTATAATTCCTGCCGTACTTTCGCTATTATTCATAATATTTCCTCTATTTATGCAGTTTTGTATTAATATACTATTACTATAGTTTCTCCCAACGATTCCTGCTACTCCATATCCACTTGCAGTAATATTTACTTCATTTATACAATTTTCTACTTTACCTACTGCAAATCCAGCGATTCCAGCCACTGAGGTACCATTATAATTAGAAGTTTCTACTAAAACTTCTCCACTCACAGTTATATTTTCTACATTTCCTGTTATTTTACCAAATAATCCCCAACATCCTTGTTCTTCTCTATTTCGAACATACATATTATCAATTCTGTAATTATTGCCATTAAAATTTCCATTATAAAATTCTTGAACTCCGATTGGATAAAATCCATAGCATCCTTCTTCTTTTTTAGTCATTTCATCTATTAATGTGTCTATACTTCCATCTCCGTTGACATCACCTATATCTTTTCTTTGACTATCTGCATAAGAAAACTTAGAATTAAAGTTTAAATTTCTTTTCAATACTACATATTTGTTAGCAAAATTTGTCTTATTCATTATTTCTACTGCTGTTCCATTTTCAATTTTTATTCCTTTTCCATTTGTCATATTAGAAAAAATGATTAAATCTTCAATACAATTAATTTCATAAGGATGTTCTTGGCTTCCATCTAACAGATTTCCATTTTCATCTTTAGTTATATCTCCTGGGTTCTTATCTTCTGCTGCTAACTGATAATCTCCTACGTTTCCGTCATTATCTATTTCATAATATCTCTTACTTTCTATGAAATATACTGTAAATTTATTCCCTGTTTCTTCTACTTCGGTTTTCCCTTCTCCTACTATTTTATCTATTGCTGCTTCTAAATTATTTTTACTAATATTTCCATACTTTCCTTTTCCCATTGCTTCTACTGTTGCTTGTTCTACTACTTCTTTTTCGTTTTCTATTTCCGCTTGCTCTTTTGCTTTGTTTGAATTTCCTATTATTCCATCTTCTCCGCTTAGCCTTCCTATTGTTATTCCTGCTAATATCAATAAAACAACTATGATTATAATTAATGCAATCAGCGTTATTCCTTTGTTTTTCATATTTTTTGTCCTCCCTTATTTTTTCGTTTATTATTTAACTCTACGAAAAAACAAAAAAGCTAAAAATATTTATTTTCCAAATATCTTAGCTCTTTCTATATTATATATTTCTATTTTATTTATTAATTTTTAATAAATTATTTTTTATAAAATTTATTGATATTCTCAAATTTTATTAGTATAATTCTATTATAAAAAATTTCGTAGAGTTAAATACTTAACGAAATTTTTTGTCTAATTTTTAAATACTTGCAATAAGTATCCTCTTTCTTGATTCTATATTTATTGTTAGACAATTTTCGACAAAAAAATGAGACAGATTTGCTCTGTCCCCTTTGTCTCATCCATATAATTTTTCATATACTTGATAATTCTTAAGTATTTTTCTTACATAATTATTTGTTTCCTTATATGGAACATTTTCAATATCTGAACCATCTTCTTTAAGAATTCCCTTTTCAATCCAATTGTCTACTGTACCTATCCCAGCATTATAGGCTGCTACTGCTAATTCTTTGTTCCCATATTTCTCTAGTAATACTTGTAAATATTTAGTTCCGATATTAATATTATTTTGTACATCTAAAATTTCTTCTTTTGCATTATTAGCATCAATTTCTATATTATACTTTGTAGCTACATCTTTAGCTGTTTCTTCCATTATTTGCATTAAACCAATTGCTTCTCTATGTGAAATTGCATCTTCTTTAAAATTGCTTTCTGCTTTTATAACCGCAAGAATCAAATTCTTGTCTACATTATATTCTTCAGCATAAATAGAAATTATTTCATAATAATTACGAGGATATATTATCTTAAGTATTTTATTTTTAAAGACTCCAAGAAAAACAATTATCATAAGAATTATAATAATAAATATTAGTAATTTTTTGTTTTTCAAATTTTCTTCTCTCCTTTATCTATTATTTGCATTCATACCAATTAGTAGCTTCTGATATTTCTGCTATTAATGGTACTTTTAACTGTACTGCTGATTCCATACATTCTTTCATGATTTTTCGTATTTCTTCCTTTTCTTCTATTGGTACTTCTATCATCATTTCATCATGTACTTGCAATACAATTTTTGATTTTAATCCCCTTTTTTTATTTTTTCTATATACTTTTATCATTGCTATTTTCATAATATCTGCAGCTGTTCCTTGAATTGGTGTATTCATGGCTGCTCTTGCTCCAAATTGTCTTACCATATAGTTATTAGATTTTAGTTCTGGTATATACCTTCTTCTATGGAATAATGTTTCTACATATCCTTGTTCTTTTGCTATTTCTGTTATGTCACTCATGAATTTTTTGATTCCAGAATACTGTTGTAGATATTCATCAATATATTCTTTTGCCTTTTTTCTTCCTATTCCTAATTGTTCTCCTAAGCCAAATTCACTAATTCCATATACAATTCCAAAGTTAACAGCTTTTGCATTACTTCTTTGTTCTTTTGTCACCTCATCAATTGGCGTTTTAAATACTTTTGATGCCGCTTGTTTATGGATATCTTGCCCTTCTTTGAAAGCTTGAATCATGTGTTCATCTTCTGATATTGAGGCTAAAACTCTTAACTCAATTTGTGAATAATCGGCATCCATGTAGATTTTTCCTTCGGCTGGTTTAAATACTTTTCTAACTCTTTTTCCTAATTCAAATCTAGTTGGTATATTTTGAAGATTTGGTTCTGTTGAACTAATTCTTCCTGTTGCTGTTATTGTTTGATGGAAAAATGAATGTATTCTTTTTGTTTTTGGATTAATATATTGTTTCAACCCCTCTACATAAGTTGAGTTTAACTTCATTAACTGTCTATACTCTAATATTTGCTCTATAATAGGGTCTTCTTTCTTTAATTTTTCTAATACATCAACATCTGTTGAGTATCCGCTTTTTGTCTTTTTTATAATTGGTAATTTCATTTTTTCAAACAAAATCTGTCCCAATTGTTTAGTAGAATTTATATTAAATTCTTCCCCTGCCATTTCATAAATTATTTTTGTTATAGCATCTAATTTTATGGTTAATTCTTTTCCAAATTCATTTAGTTCTTCTTCATCTACATACATTCCATTTGCTTGCATATCTGATAAGACTTCTACAGTTGGCATATCTATCTCATTAAATAACTCTAAACAGTTAACTTCTTCTAGTTTTTTTTCTGTTTTTTCTTGTATTTTTGAGATTGCATATGCATATAATTTATATCTTTCCTTTTTCTCTTCTGCTTCTTGGTTATCTATATTATCAAATAAATTCATTTGCTGTGTATTTGTATCTTTTTTAGGTATTATTTCATCACAATTTATTTCTAGGTATTGCTCCATCAAACTTTCAATATTTAGTTTGTTATTAGTTGGATTTAAAATATAAGCTGCAATACTTACATCATATCCAATTCCTTCTAATGTAATCCCTTCTTGTTTTAATAATATATAAACTTTACTTAAATCAATACCTATTTTTTTTATTTCTGCGTTTTCAAATATTTCTTTCCATTCTTGTATTTGATCATCTTCAGAAATTTCTACATAATATACTTCATTTTGTTCTGGATAATAAAAGCTTATTCCTGTTATTTTTTCTTTAATAATTTTCTCTGGTAAATTATCAGTAGATGTTGCTATATAAAAAATCATTTCTTTTTGTTTCTTAATTAATTCTATTATTTCATTTTTTATTTTATCTACTTTTTTGTATAATTCTTTTATATCTTCCTTATTTTCTGCCTCTCCTCTTAAAGAAAATCTATCAATATAACGATTAAAATTCAAATCTTTAAATATTTCTAAAACTTTCGGTCTGTCCCATTCTTCTACTTTAAAATTTTCTAGAGTATCAGTAATTGGTACTTCTAAATTTATAGTTCCTAATGTTTTAGACATAAAAGCTAAATCCTTATTGTTTACTATCTTTTCCCTTTGTTTTCCTTTTAGTCCATCTTCATCTTTTTCGATTGCATCATATAAATTTTCGATAGAGCCAAACTTTTGAATTAATGATAAAGCTGTTTTTTCTCCTACACCTGGCACACCTGGAATATTATCAGAGGCATCTCCTTGCAATCCTTTTACATCAATTAATTGTTTTGGTTCTAATCCATATGTCTCTATTACTTTTTTTCTATTATATTCATCAGTCTCTGTTTTTCCACCTTTTGTATGTGGTATTCTTATAGTTATATTATCTGTTGCCAATTGAAAAGTGTCTCTATCTCCTGAAAGGATAGTAACTTCTAACCCTTGTTTTTCTCCATATCTAGATAAAGTACCGAAGCACATCATCTGCTTCATAACCTTCCATCTCAACAATATCAATATTCATCGCTTTTAAAATTTCTTTTATTATTGGCATTTGCTCAGCTAATTCATCTGGCATTCCCTTTCGATTTGCCTTATATCCTTCATATAATTTATGCCTTGCTGTTGGTGCTTTTAAATCAAATGCCACAACTAAATATTCTGGGTTAATATCTTCTAATAGTTTGAATAATATTGCTAAAAATCCATATACCGCATTTGTATATTTACCATCTTTTGTTGTTAACATTCTACTTCCCATAATGCCATAGAAAGCTCTATTCATAATACTGTTACCATCTACTAATACTAATTTATCCAAAATTTATCCTCCCTAAATTTTATGAATTATTGTCATTTACTAAATTTTCTGCTTTGTATACACTATATCCTTCATAGTTATAACTTGCATCTATACCCTTCATATAAACTTCTCTATCATCTATTTTATCTGTTAAAGCCTCTTTTAATAAGAATTTTATTTCTGTATTTTTTATAGGACTTCTTTCCATTGCCAAAAGATAATCTTCTTTATCAACTTTACTCCAATCAATTACCATTTTGATTTCATTTTTTAAAATCATATCTAGCCAAATTCTTGTACTTCTTCCATTTCCTTCTCTAAATGGATGTGCTATATTCATTTCTATATATTTTTCTATAATCTCATCAAAATTTGATTGCGGCATTTTATCTATTTGTTTTAAAGCTTCTTCTAAATACATAGCTGATGCAAATCTAAAATTACTTTTTGAAATATTTTCTTTTCTAATTTTTCCTGCAAATTCATATATCTCATCAAATAAATATTTATGAATTTGTGACAATCCTTTAAATGTTCCTATTTCAATTTCATCTAATTTTTCTGTTTCAAACAATTCAATTGCTTTAATTTTCGTTATTCTTTCTTCTTCCTGTGCTAGTTCTGCTGAATTATTTATTCCTAATTTGTTTTCTAATACCATATTTTTCTCCTATCTTTTTATTTTTCATGTAAGTTAACAGCATAACAATTATTTACTTTTCTTTAAATCTTTTGCATAATATATTAAATCTATACAATGTAAATTATTATCCCATATTTCTTCTTTATAATTATCTATAAAAAAATTCTTAACTGTCTTTTCATATCTATCAAAACCTTGTTTTACATAGAACGGAATATTATTCTCTGTTGTACCTACAATCATTTTTTTATATTTTTGTTTATAATTATCTGTTAAATATTTTATCATTTTTTTTGCATATCCTTTTCCTCTATACTCCTCTTTTGTTGCTATATTTTTTAATTCTATTGTATCATTATCTATTTTTATAATCACAGCAACACAAACAGGCTCATCTTGATATGTTAGTATAAACAATTCACCATCTGCTAAATATTTGTCTACAATTTCTTTACTTGGATCTGCTTCTAATAACAAATCTAAATATTGTTCTTTATTATCTCTTTCTTTTTTTATATTAATTGAACGTTTTACTGGCAAAAACTCAAAATTTTCTGGTAACTCTGGTTTTATTGGATTTATGTTATTATATCTACTTTCTTCTGAAAATACACATCCACAATATTTTTGCATATAAAGTCCCAGCTCTCTTGCTTTTGCTTGTCCTTGTCTAAAACCAACTCTAAAGTCACGGTATACAAATTCTACACCGTATTTGTTTGCCATTTCATTTCCAACTTTTATTAAAGCTTCATGATTTTGATAAGGACTTACTAACAATGTTGTTGAAAAACTGTCATATCCATTCTCTTTTGCATATTTAGCTGTTTGTTCTAATCTAACTTTATAACAATAATTTACACATCTGTTATCTAAATCAGAAATAACGCTTTTACAAAATTCTTTTAAACCATAATTTTCTTCAAATATAGCTTGTACATTTATACTTTTTGTGTATTCTTCTAAACAATCTCTTCTTGCTTTATATTCTATATAAGGATGTATGTTATGATTAAACCAATATACTATTAGTTCAATCCCTTCTCCTCTTAATTCATCTATACAATATACACTGCAAGGTGCACGGCATGTATGTAA
>CALYAH010000129.1 GCA_944393455.1 uncultured Clostridia bacterium | reverse complement strand
ATAATAACAACACATTTTGATTATCACTCAATAGATACAAACCTTTTAAAATTAGATATACTAGGACACGACGATCCAACAGTAATTAGAATGTTACAAGATATAACAGGAATAGACCCGACAAAAGTACCTTTAGATGATAAAGAAACAATGTCGATTTTCAGTTCAACTGAGGCACTTCGGAGTAACACCAGAGCAAATACATTCACAAGTAGGAAGCTTTGGAATACCTGAGTTTGGGACAAAATTTGTAAGGGGAATGTTAGTAGATACAAAACCAACAACTTTTGATGAATTAATTAGAATTTCTGGATTATCGCATGGTACAGACGTGTGGCTTGGAAATGCACAAAGTTTAATTGAAGCAGGAACAGTAACACTTCAGGATGCTATTTGTTGCCGTGATGATATTATGATTTATTTAATAAAACAAGGGCTAGAACCAAATCCTGCATTTAAAATAATGGAAACAGTTCGTAAGGGAAAGGCGTTAAAAGACCCTGTACAATGGGAAAAATACAAAGAAATGATGAAAGCAAATAATGTACCAGATTGGTATATAAAATCTTGTGAAAAAATAAAATACATGTTCCCAAAAGCCCATGCAGCAGCATATGTAACTAATGCTTTCAGAATTGCATGGTTTAAAGTACATGAGCCATTAGCATACTATACAGCATATTTTTCTATTAGAGCAGATGAATTTGATAGTGATTGTATGATATTTGGAAAAGAAAAAGTAAAAAATAAAATGAAAGAAATCGATTTACAAGGAAATAATGCTACAGTAAAAGATAAAAATATGTATGCAATACTAGAACTAGTTTTAGAAATGTATGAAAGAGGATTTAAATTTCTACCGATGGACTTATATAAATCTCATAGCACAAAATTCTTAGTAGAAGATGGACAAATAAGGCCTCCACTAAACAGTATACCAGGACTTGGAACAGTAGCGGCAGAAGGAATAGTTAAAGCAAGGGAAGATGGTAAGTTCATGTCAATAGATGACTTAAAGATACGTTCTAAAGTTGGAAATTCAGTAACAGATTTACTTAAAAAATATGGTTGCCTTGATGGAATGAGTCAAAGTAATCAAATGAGCTTATTTGCTTAAAGCTAGATGTTTTTTGGTGTTTTTTGGGACGGAGGAAAAAAACATCTAAAAATGATCTAAAAAAAAATTTTTAAAAACAGTTGACATAAACACAAAAAAGTGCTAAAATTGAAATTGTAATAAGGGAGTAGCAATATATTCCAATAAAAAGAATATATGGTAAAATCAACAGTAAAAGCCGATGGGCTGGTTTTACCTTAAATAGCAAGACTTATTATTATTATGTAAAGACGCATATAATAATAAGTCTTTGTCGACTTTATATAAAAGACTTGTATATATGTATCTAAACATAATACAAGTCTTTTTTATTATAGAAAATAATTTTTCTTATAATAAAAAAGCGACAATGCGCATTATGCAAAAGATAAAAAGGCAAAATAAAAGAGCTCAAAAACAAATTTTACTAATACTAACATTAGTAAATATAATTTTACAACGAAATTTCACAAATATATAATTAACACAAGAAAATAGCAATTTTAGACAAAAAGCGATATGACCAAATGAAAAAAGAGGAGGCAAAATTGTGAACACAGATTTAGAGTTATATAAAATATTTTGTGAAGTCGTTAAATATAAAAATATTTCAAAAACAGCTCAAAATATTTATATAACGCAATCGGCAGTCACACAATCGATACAAAAGCTTGAAAAATCATTAGGAGTTAAAGTTTTTTATAGAAGTAAAAATGGTGTTGAACTAACACAAGAAGGACAAAAACTATATAGGTATATAAAAAATAGTATTGATACATTAAATAATGTTGAGAATATTTTTTTCGAATACATTAATTTAGAAAAAGGAAAAATAAGGATAGAAGGTGACAATGAACTTATATCATCTTTGTTATATGAACCAATATTGGATTTTATAAAAAAACATAGAAATATAGAAATTGCTGTCTCAAATGAGAGTACGATAGACAAAGAAATGCAAAAATTAACAAATGGTCAAATAGATATAGCAGTACTTGATTTACCATATGATAAAAAAAGTTATGCTAATATTGAAATAATATCTTTAAAAGAATCAAAATTTTGTTTTTTTGCGAGCAAGGAATATATAAGAAAATACCCGATTAAAGAAATTTCTGAAATCGAAAGGCATAGCTTAATAATTCCCCAAAATGCATATATAAAAAATGAAGTTTTAAAACAATTTTGTAATAAAGAAAAGATTAAGCTTAATATAAAATATGAAGTATTTAATTTTGACATTATGAAAAAATTAATTTTTGAAAATGTGGGAATTGCTTTTACAAGAAAGGAAAATTTGAGGGAGATAATTAAAGATATTGCAATAATAAAAGAATTAAGTTCAAATAATTTGAAAGTTGGTATTGCAGTACCTAAGAAAAGGCTATTTAACAAGGCAGTAGATGAATTAATAAAAGAAATAAAAGAAAAATATGCATAGATTTTGGTTTTATACAAGTAAAATAAAAATCATTCATAATAAAAAAGGGCGTCTAAAAAAGAAAGAGAGGATGGAAAATAGAATGCTAACAAAGGAAAAAGTATTGTACCAAGTAAAATTGATATTAGATTGTTTACCAGAAGAAGAATATAACTTAATTCCACAAAAATATATTGATTATATTGAAGATAACTTTGAGTATGATGAAAACATTTCAATAGATTCAGAGTTACCACTAGAAAATCAAAATATTGATGAACAAACATATGAAATTTTAGATGAAATTATGAAAAATATAGAAAGTACAAAAACTAATAGAAGCTTAGAAAAAAACAATATGAAACCTGAAGTAGCTGAATATGTAAAAAAGATAAAAGAATCTAATAAAAATTATGAGACAAAGATTGAAAATATTCAATTAAATAATTTAATTGAAATATTAAAAAAAGAAAATAGTAAAATTCCAAAAGCCAAGGAATTATTAGAAGAATATAAAAAAGCGTTAAAGCAGAAAGATGAAGAAATTATTAGACTAAGAGAAAACAATCAATATTTATATAAAAATATCCAAAAAATACCAAAAGTAGTAAGAAGATTTTTTATAAAAGATATTGAAACAAAATTATTAAAATAATACTAAATAAAATAGTTATTAAAATTAAGAAATAAAAAAATAATAAGGAGTGATTGTTATGGAAAAAAATAACAGATTATGGGTAACACCAAATAATGATTTGGAGGCAAAAACAATAGTAGAAATGCTAGAAAAAAATGAAGAAGAATATTTAGTTACAGGACAAGCATGGGGAGCATCTTGGGAAAAACTTGAAGAAGAATTAAAAGAAAAAGTAGAAAAAGCAAAACAAAATGGAAAAAGCGTATATGGAGTTGAATTACAAGGAGATTCAAATGGAGCAATAAACATTGACCACCATATATATGGAGAAGACGATAGAAGTAAGCCAGAATCTTCTATAGAACAAGTTGCAGACATTTTAGGAGTAGAACTTACATTAGATGAACAATTTGTATCAGCTAATGATAAAGGTTATATTCCAGCAATGCAAGAATTAGGAGCTAACTTAGGAATTGAAGAAAAAGACTTACAAGAAATTATTGAAAACATAAGAATGAGAGATAGAGAAATGCAAGGTGTAACTCCTGAACAAGAAGCACAAGCACAAGAAGCAGTTGAAAAATTAGGTGATTTAAGTGAAAAACGTGAATACATAGCAATGGATTTACCACATTCAAAAACTTCAACTGTTACAGATAGATTATTTGGAAAATATGATAATCTATTAATAACAAGTGCTGATGGTGAAACAAACTTTTATGGAAAAACAGAAATTATAAATATGTTAAATGAAAAATTTCCAGGTGGCTGGTCAGGAGGTCAATTAGACCAAGGAAGCGGATTCTGGGGAGGATATGCAAACCAAGATGAAATAAAAGCAGAAGTAAAAAAAATAATTGAAGCAGAAAGAGAAACTACACAACAAATCAATACAGATGAAAAAGAAATTGGGGATTAAAGTAAAAAATCCAGCTCAATAAGAGTTGGATTTTTTAAACAAAATATAAAGAGAAAATGAGAGGAGAAACAAATATGGATGAAGAAAATAAAGAGGAAAAGGTTATATTAGAGAAAAAAAGGTGGCCATTTGTATATGAATATGGAATATTAAATGAGAGCCAGGAACGGTATTATCGAAAACTTATTACAAGATAATGTAAAGATAGAATTTGATACAGAAGAGGAAAAAGAAAAAATTCTGGAAATACTTCCAAATGAGTTCCAAGCACAAGTTGAAGGTAACGAAATAATAATATCATTTGAAGAGGAAGAAATAGAAGCACCCGTTTATTCTAAAGGAAGAGGTAGGTATTTAGATAAGATAAATAGTATGGGAAAAATAAAAGCAAGTATAAAAACACCAGAATTAACAAGAAAAATTGCAGATTTTAAATCAAAAGTGCATCAAGTAAAAGCAGAAATTTATAAAGCAGACACAGAAAGATATAACAGAGGAAAAATAATAGCAACATCTAGTATTTTAAAATTTTTTCATTGGTTAAATAAAACTGGAGAAATAGAAATATTGAATGAAAAAATGCTGGGAGATGGAGATTATGATTATTATTTTACATTAAAAAGTGATTATAAATACAAAGATGAAGAAGAAATACATAATATTTATGGTAAAGAAAACGAAGAAAAAACTTATGGAGATAGAATTTTAGGAATGTATAAAGAGCATATTGAAAAACTGAAGGAGAGTGGAGAGTATTATATTGAAGGAAGTCTGGTTCCAAAATATGAATATGCTAGTGAAGATGGAATTTATTATACCCGCGGACAAGAGACAGGAGTAATAACAAAAGATGGTAAAGCATCATTAATACTTGAAAAAGATACTTTTGTGGGTGGTGGTGGAATATTAGGAAGAAAATGGTGTAAATCTAAAATAGAACCTATAATTTATGTTGCAATGCAGGATAATGATAAAGGATATATAGAATTACCACAAGAAGAATGTCTAATACGGAGATCGTAATGAAAAATTAGAAAAAACAGATGATGATTTTAAATTTCATTGTTCAGATAAGATTGTTCATTCGAACAAAGAGGCATTAACATATTATAGCTACGAGAATGAATTGACTTTAGAGAAAGAAGAAAGTAATATTCCAGAGATTATAGAATTGTCTGGAAATAAAAGGAAAAGTGAGTATGTAAAAAAAGAAAAAAATTGTTTAATATTGTGTAATGGAAAAAAGATTGCGGTAATATGCAATCCTGGAAAAATTTCTTTTAGTAAAAATGATTATGGTGAAAAAATTAAAAATTTAGAATATGAAGAAAAAATAAACTCTATTGAAATATATGATAATTATATTACAATAAATAATGATGAGGTTATTATTGCAGAAGCAAAAAAAGATTACGGTGGCGAAGTAGATGCTACCAATATAAAAAATATTAAAAATATGCAACAAATACAAGAAAAATACCTTTCAACAAAAGATTTTATTGAAAATGAAAATGGCTGTTTTTGCACTGGAGGACTCTCAGAAGAAGAAAAATTAAAATTATATAAAGAACAAGGATTTACTGATTTATATGAAAAATTAGAATTAGAAATAATAAAGAAGGAAGAAGCTAAAAGAAAAGAAGAAAAAAGACAAGAAGAAGCAAGAAACAAAACTAATGAATATTTAGAAGGAAAGGTAGTATCATTATGTCATATTCGAAAACGTAGAAGCAGGTTACGGAGAAATAATTGAAGCTGATGACGTCGAATTTGTAGAAAATGATAATGCAGTTTTGTTGTATGAGATAGAAGAAAAAGGATGGGGGTATGGACCTGTATATGAATCAGGTATAATAAATATTTCTGAAGCTAAAAAAAGGATTAGAGGAGGAAAGTTACATTTAGATGTACCTAAAGAAGCCATGGGAAAAATAATTGGTAGAGAAGGGTATAATATAAATAAAACAACAAAAGAATTACAAGAAAAAGGATTAGATTTATCTAAAATTATATTGCATCCAAAGTCAAAAGAAGAAATTAAGATAACATTAGAAAAGATAGAAAATGCTATAAAAAAACAGAAAGAGCAAGAACGTGAATAAAATGTTTTTTGTGTTTTTGGGTGCAAATCATTAAAAACGTGTTATAATAAATAAGAATCTAGAAAGGAGAATAATATGTTTGAAAATACAGTACAATTAAGTCAAATATTTACAACTAAAAATATAATTATATATTTTATAATAATAAACATATTTGGATTTTTTATTATGTGGCTAGATAAAAGAAAAGCTAAAAAAGGCTCATGGAGAATTCCGGAAAAAACTTTATTTATTATAACAGAATTAGGTGATGGAATTGGAACGATAGCTGGAATGTATACTTTTAGACATAAAACTCAAAAAATTCAATTTGTAATAGGATTTCCTTTTATTACAATACTTGAGATTGTAACTATTATATATTTTATATTAAGATGAAATAAAAAATACTAAAGTTTTAGTAATACACACTAAAACTTTAGTATTTTTTTTAGATAAAAGAAGTACACATAAAAACTTACGAAACGGCAATCAACATAAAAAAATTATTGAAACCAAAAAGAAATGTGAACAACTTGTAAACGCAAAAAGCCTATTTAAAGTTATTCACAAAGTTATCCACAGTTTCCACATTGAATTATACACAATCAATATTACAAAAAGTCGAAAAAAGGAAGTGACATAAAATCTAAAAAGAAACGTAATTGTAATTTGGTTGCAATCAAATTGAAATAATAGTATGCGAAAAATGAAGGAAAACATAGAAAAAAATAATAAAAACTAGAAAAAATGCGAATAATACAAGAAAAATAAGACATAAATGAAATCTTTATGATATATACATGACAAAAACAAAAAGCAGAAAAAACAGATAAAAAATATTTATAAGCAAAAAAATGTAAAAAAATGGGATGTGGATAAAATCAGTAATATGTGGATAAATTAGAAAATAACTTAAAAAAATATTTTTCATATAATAAAATAGGGTCAGAATAAAGATAAAATTGTCGAAGCGAGGCGATAAAAATGTTAAATAAACTTAGATATATATTAAAAAGAAATAGATATCGTTTTATGGAAAAAAACGATGTTACTATGGAAGAATTAGAAAAAATGCAGAAAAAAGGAGCTATAATCTTAGATGTAAGAAGTCCACAGGAATATAAAGAGGGGCATATTAAAGATGCTCTTTTAATACCAGAATATGAATTAATGGTAAAGTATGAGAAAGAATTAAGAAACAAGGAGCAGCCAATTGTTGTATATTGCTCAAGTGGAAGAAGAAGTAAAAAAGCACAAAAAGAACTAGAAAAATTAGGATATAATAATGTATATAATTTGTATAATGGATTTCAAAACTATTGAGATTTTAAAGTTTATATGTTAAAATATGGATGAGACACTTAGAAAAGAGGAAAAAAGTGTCTCATGAATTTTAAAATAAAAAAGTAAGAAAGAGGAATTATGGATAATAGACAATCACATATCAGAAATTTTAGTATAATTGCACA
>CALYAH010000128.1 GCA_944393455.1 uncultured Clostridia bacterium | reverse complement strand
CAGCTTAAGTATAATATTTAGATATATTAATTATTGATTTTAGCTGAATCTTACTCGTTCTCTTTCCTAACAATTTCTATTTTTCATTCCAATCAAGCGCTATATTTTCGACTTAGTATACCTTTAGGGGAGATCACCTTCAAGCATTCTCAAAAAAATATCGAAACTAAAATTTTACTTGTCTTTCTCTTTTTCTTGATTTATGTTATACTATCTTTGGTGATAAATTTGAAAATCTTATTTAAAAACACAACAAAATACAGTCCCGATATATATCAAGAATTTTTAACCTTTCATGGAAAAAAACATCAATTTACTTATATATTATATACTGCTATTATAATAGCTTTATTATTATTTTGTGTTATAGTCCAAGTAAAATCACATAATCTAACCCTTGCTATTATTTTTTGCATTATTATTACTTTCTTTTTTCTTTGGAGATATTTTCATCCAATTTCTAAAATCTCTAAAGAATTTGAAAGTGAAAAAATAAGAAATGAAAAAGAGTTTACTTTTATTTTCTATGAAAAATATATTAAAATTAGAGATAAACTTCAATTTGATACAATAAAATATTATAAATTATATAAAGTTTATGAAACACCTACATTTTTTTATTTATATATTGATAGAACACACTCTTTCTTAATTGATAAATCCAAATTTTCTCTAGGCTCTTCAGAAGATTTTTCAACATTCATTCAAAAAAAATGTTGGTATAATTTTAAAAAAGTCAAATAAATGTTTGACTTTTTATTTTTTTGTGTTATAATAAGTACAAATGTTTGGCTTTAGGTGATAAAAATGGAAATAATGGACAAACTAAAAATTCTTGCAGACTCTGCAAAATATGACGCTTCTTGTAGTTCAAGTGGAAGCTCTAGAAGAAACAAAAATGATGGAATTGGAAATGGAAATGTATCTGGTATTTGTCACAGTTGGGGTGCTGATGGAAGGTGTATATCTCTTTTAAAGATATTACTTACCAACTGCTGTATTTATGATTGTAAATACTGTATTAATCGCTTAACTAATTCTGTCAAACGCGCTACTTTTACACCAAGAGAAGTAGCTGATTTAACCATTAATTTTTATAAAAGAAATTATATAGAAGGTCTTTTTTTAAGCTCAGCTGTTATAAAATCTCCTGACTATACTATGGAACTATTAATTCAAAGTATTTCTATTTTAAGAAATGAATACAATTTTAATGGTTATATTCATTGTAAAACAATTCCCGGCTGTAGCAAAGAATTGATTGATAAACTTGGAAAATTAGTGGATAGAATGAGCATTAATATAGAATTGCCTTCTAATAATAGTTTAAAGCTATTAGCTCCTCAAAAAGAAAAAACTGGCATTTTAAATCCTATGAGCTATGTAGCTAATGGAATTAGAAAAAATAAATCGGACACAAACAAATTCAAATCTGATTTTGTTCCTGCTGGTCAAACAACTCAACTAATTGTAGGTGCTACACCTGAAAGTGACCTAAAAATTCTAAAACTTTCTGAAGGATTATATAAAAAATTAAGCTTAAAAAGAGTTTACTATTCTGCTTATGTAAGTGTTAATAATGATAAAAATCTACCAACCTTAGAAAGTCCACCATTACTACGTGAAAACAGATTGTATCAAGCTGATTGGCTACTTCGTTTTTATGGATTTGAAGCAGACGAATTATTAGATGAAGCACATCCTAATTTCAATCATATATTAGACCCAAAGTGTGATTGGGCACTTCGTAATCTTCATAAATTTCCTATTGAAATTAACACTGCTGACTATTTTACTTTACTTAGAATTCCAGGTATTGGTGTTATTTCGGCTAAAAAAATAATTAGTGCTAGACGAAGCTTTTTATTAGACTTCGAAGCATTAAAAAAACTAGGAGTGGTATTAAAAAGAGCAAAATATTTTATAACTTGTAAAGGAAAATATTTTGATAAAGTTTATAAATTTAATGAATCATTTATTGAAACAAATCTTATTTATCAAGAGAGAAGCACCTTACCTCAAACACAATTTAAGCAGCTATCACTTTTTGACAAACTACAACCTACAAAGGAGGATAAAATAAAATGTCTAACTGGAAGCTTATAAATAAAACCTATCTATATGATGGAACTTTTGATGGATTTCTTACTATTGTATTTGATTGCTATTTAAATAAAACTCTACCACAAAAAATATACTCACAAGATATCTATATTTCTAACTTTTTAGATAAAAATGAAATTATAGAAACAGACCATCAAAAAGCTCAAAGAGTATTTAATGGAATTGAAAAAAATATATGTCAAGAAGCCTTATATAACGCATATAACGCTTTTTTATCTAATGAACAGGAAAAGGAAATTTATATTTTAAAATATCTATGTAATGGTTTTGATATTGGACCAGAAATTAATAACATGATTACTATTTCTTATGTATTTAAAACAATTAGTATGCGAAAACGAGTTTCTTCTGAATGTCATAAATTAAAGGGATTACTTCGTTTTCAAGAAATCGGTGAAAACTTATGCTATGCCTCTATTCATCCTGATAATAACATTATAGAGCCTTTAGGGCAACACTTTATTAGGCGCTTGCCTTCCATGAACTTTGTAATTCACGATAAAACCAAAGAGCTTTGCTTTATCTATAATGGAAAAGAATATAGAATTATAAATAGTCATGGTATTAAAATTCCCGAAGTTTCTTACGAAGAACAGAAATATCAAGAACTCTGGAAAATGTTTTTTAAAACTATTGCTATTAAAGAACGCACAAATCCAAGATGTCAAATGCAATTTATGCCAAAAAAATATTGGCAGGATTTAATTGAAAACCCTTAAATCCTGCCTTTTTTGGCTAAAATACTTTTA
>CALYAH010000127.1 GCA_944393455.1 uncultured Clostridia bacterium | reverse complement strand
AAATATAGCGCTTGATTGGAATGAAAAATAGAAATTGTTAGGAAAGAGAACGAGTAAGATTCAGCTAAAATCAATAATTAATATATCTAAATATTATACTTAAGCTGCCTTCATGAACAAAGAAATTCTAAAATTAGCTAAATGGCACCTCCCAAAAGGGTTTGGGTTCCTCCATTTAGCTAATTTAATAATTTCTAATGTCCATTCAGTTGCACCAGTATAATTTTTATCTATATTAATTATTGATTTTATGATGAAAAAGACTTGGTTTCTTTCCTTACAATTTCTTTTTGAATGTAATGAACAGCTATATTTTCGACTTAGTATACCTTTAGGGGAGATCACCTTCAAGCATTCTCAAAAAAATATCGAAACTAAAAAGGTAACAATTGTAATTTTAAATCATATAATTTAAATATTAGGAGTGATTGACATGGCGTATTCAGATAGAGAATTAATTGCGAGAATTGTACAATGTGAAGCACGGAGGAGAAGGAGACAATCGGAATGAAGGCTGTTGCCAGTGTGGTTTTAAATCGAGTAAATGCATCAGAAGGAGAATATGCAAGAATATCGCAAGGGGGAAGTGTAAGAAATATTATTTATCAACCTGGTCAATTTGATTGTGCAACAGAGACACTTTTTAACCAATATAATCCACAAAATATTTATAATATGACACCTACTGAATTGCATTACTACATAGCGGACTGGGCTTTAGCCGGAAACAAGTTAAATGAGATAGGAAATTGTCTATGGTATTTAAATCCATTTAAACCAAGTTGTAGTGGTACTTTTCCAAGTAATGGTTCAGGTACCTTTCACACAAGACTTGGAGACCACTGTTTTTACAGACCAACTGCGAAGTATAGAGAAACTTAAAAAAAGAAAGGAGAGTTTACATGGTAGAAGATAGAGGGGAAGAAAACAAGAGAGAAAATAGAAATGTCCAACTTGATCAAAATTCACCAGAGATTTTAACTAATCCTATTTATACTCCAGCTTTTCTAAGACAACAAATAGGAAAACTAATGAGAGTGGAATTTTTAATTGGAACAAATAATATGGTTGATAGGATAGGAATTTTGCAAGATGTTGGTGCAAGTTATATCTTGCTTCGTTCTTTTGAGAATGATAGTTTAGTCTATTGTGATATTTATGCAATCAAATTTATTACAATTTCGACGACTGGAATTTATGGTACGGGAAATATGAATTATAACCGTTACTATTAATATTTAATAAAACACTTCATATGAGGTGTTTTTTTATTTTAGTATTTTTATTGAAAAAAAGAAAAGTATCATGTAAAATAAGACCAGATAAGGAAGTGGTTAATAAATTGAAATATGTTAAATATTTAAATAGCAAAATAGGGGAAATAGGTATAGTAGAAGAAAATGGGCAAATAATAAGAATATTATGGGATAAAGATACTAAAGAAGAAGTAATACAAAAAGACACAAAATTGTTAGAAGAAGCATCAAAACAAATAGAAGAGTATTTAGATGGAAAAAGAACAAAATTTGAATTACCATTAAAATTGAATGGAACTGAATTTATGAAAAAAGTATGGAAAGCCTTACAAGAGATACCTTATGGCGAAACAAGGACTTATAAGCAAATAGCAGAAAAAATAGGAAACACGAAAGCAGTAAGAGCGGTTGGAATGGCTAATAATAAAAATAAGATACCTATAATTATTCCTTGTCATAGAGTGATTGGTAGTAACGGAAAGTTAATAGGTTATGCATTAGGTTTAGACAAAAAACAATGGCTATTAGATTTGGAAAAAAATAATGAAAAGGAGGAATTATTTTGAGATATGATGTTATAATAATAGGAGCAGGCCCTGCTGGAATATCAGCAAGTTTATATACACAAAGAGGAAATTTAAAAACTCTTGTATTATATAAAGATAAGTCAAGTCTAGAAAAAACGGATAAAATAGAAAATTACTATGGATTCGAAAATGGAATAAGTGGGGAGCAATTATACAAAAACGGGATTAATCAAGCTCAAAATATCGGTGTAGATGTACAAAAAGAAGAAGTAATTAAAATAGATATAATATCAGAAGGTTTTTTGGTTAAGAGTTCGAAAGAAGAATACATATCAAAAGTTGTTATATTAGCAACTGGAAATAAAAAGAATAAACCTAAAATAAAGGGAATTGAAAAGTTTGAAGGAAAAGGCGTTAGTTACTGTGCAATATGTGATGGATTTTTTTATCGAAATAAAAGTGTTGCTGTAATTCGGAAGCGGAGAGTATGCAATTTCTGAGGCAAATGATTTAATTAATACTGTAAAAGATATAATGATTTTAACAAATGGAGAAAAAGCACCAGAATTTAGAGCAGATAATGTAAAAATAGATACAAGAGGGATTGAAGAAATTTGCGGAGAAAGTATGGTAGAAAAAGTGAAATTAAAAGACGGAACTATGTTAGATACAAATGGTGTTTTTATAGCCCAAGGTGTAGCTGGAGGCACAGAATTTGCAAAAAAACTAGGAGTTATTACCAAAAAAGATAATATTATAGTAAATGAAAATATGGAAACTAATATTAAAGGTTTATATGCTTGTGGAGATTGCACAGGAGGATTATTACAAGTTAATAAAGCAGTGTACGAAGGTGCACAAGCTGCTATGAGTATAATAAAGAGTAGTTAATTAAGTTT
>CALYAH010000126.1 GCA_944393455.1 uncultured Clostridia bacterium | reverse complement strand
TTTAGTCTTATTCTAATTTTTTCACTTGTTGCTACTGTGTTTGCCATTGTAATTTTCCCTCCTTCTAAAATTTATTTTTGTTATAAGATAACTAGCTTTAGTTATCTAAATTACCGTGGCAAGTTAGAACGCACTCTGGTGTTTTGAATATTACCTATATAAAAACCCAAAATATGCATGATAATTCTGGGATAAGTGCTTTTTTACTTACCGCCTGGTCTTTGCCATGACATACTCCACTGAAGTTCCCTCCATCCCTACGGAAATGTAGGATGTAGCCACATTCAGCTTCATCGCTCAATTCATGCTCATATATTATACAATGCTTTTTGCCGTATGTCAACTGTTTTTTGATATTTTCTAAGAAACTTTAATATTTTTTATTATTATAAAATAAGCAGTATAGAATATTACTCATGCTTTTTTAAAAAATATCAAAACTTAATCTTGTAATTATTTTACTTTTTCTATAAAATATGATATAATCGCAAAAAAAATCAAAGTAAGGAGTGCTATTTATGAGTTCAAATTCAGATAATGCTACTACTTTGGCTGAGAACAAGGTTTTAACCTTATATATATTAAATCTAATTGACAATGATATTAGGCAAGATGATTTGTTTAAAATAATTACTTCTATTAATAATGTAAACTATTTCTATTTTAAACAATTCTTAACAGATTTAATTGACTCAAAGTTAGTAGGTATTCATACTAAAGAAGAAGAACAAGTCATCAGAATTACTTCTGAGGGAAAAAATGCATATATTCTTACAAAAGATGTATTACCAGGAATTATGAAGCTAAAAGCTGACTATATATTTAAAAAAGAATTTGCTTCTATTGAAGAAGAATCTTCTGTTATTGCTGAATTTATTCCTAAAGACGAAAATAACTATACTATAAAATGTAAAATTGTTGAAAATAACGAAACTATTTTTGAAGTAAGAACCTTTGCTGGTTCCAGAGAAAGAGCTAAAAGAATTGTAGATAATTGGAATAAGAACGCAAATACTATTTATCCTGAAATTTTAAATTTGTTATTAAAAGATGAATAATTATAAAAAGTGTAGATGTAAAACCTCATCTACACTTTTATGTATTTTATTGTATCATTCTATAATTATATTATTATCTTAAAATACAGATTACAGAAAATATTAAAACCTTTATCATTAGATTTAAGAAAAAACTATAGTTTATACACTTTATCCCTACTTCATTAATCTTGTCAAAGCCTGCAACTATTTTGTCAATTTCCTCTGGAGTTGATATTTTTTCTTCTTCCATATATTCTTTTGCCAAATATCTTGCTTTTATCATAGCATCATTTTCTAAGTAAATCCTTACCATATAATAAATCATACTAAATATTAAAAGTATTCCTAAATACATCATCTTAAATGGTAGTACTTCAAATATTGCAAGTAAACATATCAATACGAAATATAGTAAATAAACATTAGAAAATATAAAATTGAATAATAAAATTTTTCTATTCTGTATCGAATGTAAAAATTCATGCGCTATTGTTTGTATTCTCTTATAAGTGTTACTAATATTGGCAATTAATATTTTATTAGTTATTGCTATATATAAACTTGCTTCTGAATTTTCATTTTCTTCTATCTTTACTGTCTCATTTTTTAATTTTTTCAAATATGTTTTGCATATTTCTACATTGCTAGGATATTTTTTAGCTAACTCGTCTAATTCTTTGTCATCTGCTATGTGTTTTATTATTTTTTTGTTGTAACCAAATATATATCCTACAATTATACTCATTATAATTGTGATAACAATTATTATTATAAATTCTAACATAATTCACCTTTTTTATTTTTTATTTTTTTACATTACATCTCTAATTGCTTCACCTATTATTTTATTAACATCTGCTATTACAACATTGAACTTTGTTTCTGCCTCAAAAAATCTCTTAGCTTCATCGTTTTCTACTAATTTTGCATATAAGTTCTGTACTTGTTTATATTTTTCTTCATTATTTTTTCCTGTTTGCATCATTTCTAATTGAACTTCATATCTGGCCTTTTCAAATTCTGCCATTTTTTCTTTTAACTCTGTATTTAAATTTAGTGCTTGTTTAGCCATTTTATAATTTACATATTCTTCTGATTGTTTTATTTCTTGAGCTAATCGATTTGCTGTATCATAAACATTCATTTTTATCCTTCTTTCTTTTTATGTATTACTTTCTATTTCTGGCGCTTCTAAAATCACATCTGCATCTGTTGGACAAATATTAACAAATGTATTTCCGTCATTTACATCTATTACATTTCCTTCTAAATCTTGATATACTGTTTGCTCATCTCTTGCATTTTTTATGCATTTTATTTTAATAGCTTTACCATTCGTAATATAATATCCATCCATACTTCCCACATTCTTTAAACCTTGTCTTCCTTTGTTTTCTGAGTCTTGCAACGTATAATTATCACTAAATGTTATAATAATATTTTTTGTTGTAATTGTTTTCCCTGTTGTCCAATCTGTTTGTTCTTTTTTTCTAGCATATCTTTCATAAACTTTTTCTTCTTCGTTATATACATATTTTACTGTTTGAAGATTAGAGTGTGGTATAGTAACACTAATTGCATCTTGCCCATTTTCTAAATTAACTTCATCTGTCACATAATTTAATACACTTTTTTGAGATGAAGTTGTTTTATATTTTTTATTTTTAGCTGATTCTAATAATTTTTCTGTGCTTGTCACTGCATTATTTGGTTCTGATTTATCTTTTACTCTCCAAAAAGTAGTTCCGTCTTCTGATATACCATTTATATCATCAATACTATACTTTTTAATATCACTTTCTGCTTGTGGACTTTGACCAAAATGAGCATAAATTGCATCATTTTCCATAGCATAATCTAAAAAATAATGTCTTGCACTTCTTACTGGTCCTATTTTTTCTACATCGACACCTTTAAATAATGCCATTAGTCTAGTTTCTCCACCTTCAGCAATAATTTCATATACCATATATGCATCTTGTAATCCTGCTTGTGGCCATGCATCACTGTGGTTGTCTATCATAACTGCAATCGGTCTATCATTTCCTTTAAAAATTTGCACTTCTTTTTCATCTATTGTGGCTGTTAATACATTATTTCCTTCCGCTACCGTTTCAGTATTTTCTTTATCTTTTATAATTTTGTAAGCCAATACTCCTCCTGCCACTATAATCAATACTACTAATATAACGATTAGTACTTTAACTCCGCCTTTTTCCATAGTGCCTCCTTTAATTTCTCACAATTTTTAAATCATTTAGTATTTTTTCTTCTTTTGGTCTCATAATTTTTTTATCTTCTTCTTTTATATGGTCATAACCCATCAGATGATAAAAACCATGAACTACCATATAACTTAATTCTCTTTCGAAACTATGTCCATATTCTTTCGCCTGTTCTTCAACCTTTTCTATTGATATAATAATATCTCCTAATATGTCTTCATGCTCAAAATCTTTTTCCTTTATCTTCTTATCTAACTCGTCCTTTTCGAACATAGGAAATGAAAGTACATCTGTTGCTTTATCTATATTTCTATACTCTCTATTGATTTTTCTGATATTCTCTGGTGTTGTTAATGTAATAGTTATTTCCATATTAGAAGATTCTATGTTTTCTTCTTTATAACAATATTTTAAAACTTTTTTTATAACTTCTTCATATTCTTCTTTTTGTTCTATATCTTGATAAATTATTTCAAACATTTAAGCTACTTCCTTAATCTTATTATATTTTCCTTCTGATTTATAAGAATTCTTAATTTCTCTCATTGCTCCATAATCAACTAATTTTCTTTTAAAATATTTTAAAAGTTTTGTATAATCTGTTTTTCCTACATTTAAGTTTTTAATATCATTTTTAATAAATAATATTTCTTTTTGTTTAACATATTCTATAAAATCTGTTTCTTTTAATTTGGATATTTCTTTATATTTATTCCAAAATTTCTTATATTCTTCTCTTTGTTTTGGTGATTCCCAATAAACTTTTGTTGATAATAGCTTAATATTATAATCTTCTATTAAGTTAATTAACATAGAATATGCCTTTTCCCTTTTTGTTGCAATCTTAGTATCTTGCACTAAAGTTCTTGCATCTTTTAATAATTTTTCATAGCATTGTTCTGCTACTATTAAAGGTAAGCTATGTGTAAATAACTTTCTACTAATTCCTAATAATATCATATTTTTTTCTATATTATCTCTTGTATCTAATTTTCCAACTGTATAAGATTCATATCTCTCATATTCTGATATAACATCTTTTAGATTTTCATCATAATTTATTTCTATTTTTAAAGATAATATATTGGTAATATAATCTTCTAAAGTATAAAAGATTTTTGTGTAAATCCACTCTTTTGTAGAATCATATGTATTCATATTATCTGCTACTTTAATAGAGTAATTTTTTAAGATAGCCTTATATAAAGAATCCATTTTAGAAATATAAAATTTGTTATATTTTTCTAATACCTTTTCTTTTGCTGTTGCTTTTACTCCTTCATAGTCAAGTTCAATTAAATATTTTTGTTTCCTGTATTTATATTCGATATATTCGTTTTCTTTTAAACTAGTTACTTCGTAGTATTTTGACATAGCATTTTTTTCAAACTCAGAAGCTGTTCCATTTTTTACTTTCTTATATATAGAATCCATAACATATTTGTCTAAAGAATCTAAATATGCTTCATATGCTGTGTCATATTTTTTTTCTAGTTCTTCTTGATTGTAATTTTCGTTTTTCTCTGTTTTGTAATTTTCAAAAGCTCTTATAACATTATTTCTTTTAATTGATATTAACATCCCATTAATTCCTATTTTAGTAGGTATTAACATTTTCGTTAGTGTATTAGTTATTCTATTTAAAAAATTTCTATTTGTTCCGGTTATTCTAAGGCTTCTCTCTTCCATTTATATCATCCCTTCAAAATACGATTTTTTCATTAGTCCCTATGTTCTCTAGTACTTCATATGTAACATAAACTTCAACACCATCTTCCTTTTCATAGGTGTTAATGTTTTTATTTACGATTTTTTCTTTATCTTCAATTTCGTTATCTAATTCTTGTTGTAACTCTTGTATCCCTATGTTTTTAGCTTCTTCAATCGTGTAATTTTTTTCTATTTTTTGTTGCTCTTTATTGGTAATTTTTATTATTGAAATTGGTAGATAAAAATCTGAAAATATCTTGAATTTATTTTCCGTTTCTATTGTATCATAAATTTCAAAATTTGAAACCCTTTTCTGAAAATTTATCCTAAAATTATTTATTTTAATAGCATATTTTTCTTCAACATTTCCTGTTTCCTGTATTTGCGTAACATTATAAGGGATTTTTTTGCTCTTTGTATACCATACTTTTGCCTCTATCTCTCCTTTGCTGTGCACATATCTAACTCCTGTAAATTTACCTTCCATCCATCCATTTATTAAAATATCACCCTGATTTACAGTATCACCTACCTTTACATTTGCAGTTCCACTTTGTGCATTTATCTTGGTAATAATTCCCGCTTTATCAGAAACAATATTACAATATTCATTTTCATCTACAATTTCTGGTTTTTCATCTGCCTTTACCAACTTTACAATTGCATTTGTTCCTTTTAACTCAATTCCCATCCAAGCTACATCATTTCTTTTTAATCTTATTTTATTTATAATTTCTTTAGTATTAATCTTATTTTTAAATTCTCCTACCTTTAATCCCGCTTCTTCTATGTCTTTTTCAATATTTTCTAATTCTTGCCCATTTTCTTCAGATATTTCCACATTCCATACAAAATTAGAGGATAACATTATTAAACAAATAACTAATATTAGTAGTATTATAAAAATCTTTCTCTTTTTATACTTATGCAAGAAAAACGGAAAACCTTTTTTATTTTTTATCTTGACTTTACACTTTGTCTTTTTAGCAATTTGACATATTTCTTTGAACTCATTTACCCTAACATTTAAAATAAGTCTAATATCTTTATTTCTTTTTAGATTCCAAACTGTTATTTTGTTATTTTTACATATATTAATAAATCTTTCTATGTAATATCCCTCTACCGATATTCTCAGATATCCTAATAAGTAACTAAATATTATTTTTATAAACATTGTTATCTCCTTTACCCTTCATCTATCGTTCTTTCTATATCTAAACTTTCTATTTTCCCTTTTACCTTAATATCATCATCTGTCATGTTCTCCAAATTCAAACCATATCCATTGATATTAATTACACCAATATGTGTATTTATTCTTACAAAAAATTCTTCATACTCTAATATTACTTTAAAGTTTTCAACTATAATTTCGTCAAATCCTGTAATTATAATTTTAGGAACATTCGAATAAACTTCTTGTGGCAATTCTAGAATTTTATCTAACTTGTTGTTCTTATTTCTTTTCATATCTTTCCCTTTCTTCTAATTTTCAAATTCATCTAATGATTTAAATTCATATCCCATATTTTTTGCCTCTTTTATAATACTATCTAAAATGTTAGTGTTCGTTTTTGAATTTCCATGTAATAACATTATTTCTCCATTATGCAAATTATTTAATATCTTTTCTTTTGCTTTTGTTTCATCTGGTTGTTTATCTTCATTCCAATCTTCATATGCAAAAGACCACATAACTGTTTTATATCCAAGTGAATTTGTAACTGCTAAACTTTTCTCACTAAATTCTCCTTTTGGTGGACGTATATATTTCATTTCATATTGAAATTGTTGATAAATTGTTTGGTGTAAATCCATTACTTCTTTTCTTATTTCCTCTTCTGATAAATCTGGCATACTTTTATGGTTAACTGTATGATTTCCTAATTTCTTAATGTCCAAAAAAAAATTTTATTTTTATATTTTTTTCTTTATCAAATTCTATTCGTTCTATTAACTTTTCTAATATCATTTTATTTGCTTTTTCCATTTTTAAGAACTCTTTTGCAATTTGTTTTATTTCTTTAAAATTAATTTTTGGAGATTTTTGATTTGTTTCTTCTAGTTCTTTCTCTATCTCTTTTATTTCTTTTAAAATTTTATTTCTCT
>CALYAH010000125.1 GCA_944393455.1 uncultured Clostridia bacterium | reverse complement strand
CATAAAATCAATGTATTTTAAATCTAAAAGCCAATCTGCGTTATTAACAATAATTGCTTTATTTTCACCTTCAAAGCTAACAAATTTTTCAATTTGCTTTTTTAAACATTCAACATTTCTATTAATTTCTTCGCGAGATAACATTTTTCTCATATCTGTTTTACCAGAAGGGTCTCCTATTGTTGCAGTACCACCACCAACTAAAATAATTGGTTTGTGACCACATTTTTGCATATGACTTGCAACCATTAAAGAAACAAAATGACCAACATGTAAACTATCGGCAGTAGGGTCAATTCCAATATAAAATGGAACAGA
The DNA here is from genome assembly GCA_944393455.1 of uncultured Clostridia bacterium. Classification (GTDB taxonomy): domain Bacteria; phylum Bacillota; class Clostridia; order TANB77; family CAG-508; genus CAG-269. Next base: position 5,105 of record CALYAH010000125.1, on the reverse strand, counting down.
TTCCTTTCCAAAAAGTTCTTTAATTTCTTTTGGATGTGTCATTTGCTCAACATATCCTCGTTCTTCTAAGATGTTAAAAACATTTTCCATAATCTTCATTCCCTTCATTATTAATTAAATGTAATACTGTTAAATCCATTATTACCATTTTTGCCAATATTTTTTATTTCACTTTTATAATTTTTAAATTCATCGTACTTTAAAAATCTGTTTAAATTTTTTACAGATATTCCAGTTTCTCCTGAGATAGTTTCTAATGAATTATCTAATCCATTTTCTTCTACATAAGTTCTAAATGTAGAAAATTCAAATCCATCTTTTGTACTACATTTAGGGCATACATTTCCCTCTGCTACATAAAAACTTCCACATCTACTACATCTATTAAATTCCATAATTTTTCTTCCTCCTATTTTATCTTTTGACAATGTCTTTAAAAATTTTCTACATTGTATCATAAAATTTTACAAATTTAAAGAGTATTTTAACAAAATTGCTATAAAATAGTTACTATTTAGTACAACTTTATATTTATGATAGTTTAACATACCTTGTGTGTCGCAACCAATTAATAAAAAATAACATGTAGGTTGCTCCAATCGCACTCGCTTTCAGCTCATTTGGTCGCTTACGCGGTATTTACACTATCATAAATATAAAGTTGTACTAAAATTATGTGCTATAAAAGAGAATTAAACTTCTCATAGAATTTGGGATTTTGCTTTTGTAAGCGAATAGGTCTTAGATTAATGTCAGTAAAGCAATGTTTAGTTTCAGCAGTTAAAACAAGTTCTCCAGTTTTTTTATCATGTACATTGTAACCAATAGTTAAACGAACTCCATTAAATTTTTTAACAAAGGGTTTAATTATAATAGTATCATTAAATGTTACATGATGTTTAAATGAGCATTCAACACCTAAAACAGGAATCATAATACCATTTTCTTCGAAAGAAGAGTAAGTCATGCCAACAGAATCTAACAATTCGCATCTAGCTTCTTCTAAAAAACGAATGTAGTTAGAGTGATGTACAATTCCCATTTTATCCGTTTCATAATAATTAATTTTTCTTTCAAATATAAAATCCATTTTCATCCATCCTTTTCTTTATCTATTATAATTTAGAATAAATTTTGTAAATTTTTGTAGCAACTAAACAGTAACTAAAATTTAACAATTGGTATTTTATAACATTTTACAAAATAATTCAACTGTGTTATAATTCCGCTAAAGATTGATTGTGGTAATAGTTACAATAATTTAGTTAATTAATGTAGTAGATAAATGAAAAGAAAAAGAGGATTAAAAAAAGATGAAAAAAATAAATGGAATTATTATGCAATATTTTGAGTGGTATATGGATTGTAAGCAAAATTTGTGGAATGATATTGTAAGAAATGCAGAAGAATTATCAGATTTAGGAATCACAGCTTTGTGGCTTCCACCAGCATATAAGGGAATTGGGGGCAAAGACGAGGTTGGATATGGAGTATATGATGTTTATGATTTGGGAGAATTTGACCAAAAAGGAACTGTAAAGACTAAATATGGTTCAAAAAATGAATATTTAAATTGTATTATGACATTAAAACAAAATGGAATAGAAAGTTATGCAGATATAGTATTAAATCATAAAATGGGTGCTGATATGTTACAAACTATTCCTGCTACAAAAGTAGATTTTCGGAAATCACAATGAAATTATAGCAGGGCAAAAAAATGTAAGAGTAGCAACCAAATTCACATTTCCAGGAAGAAAACATAAATACTCTGATTTTGAATGGAATTGGACTCATTTTGATGGAGTAGATTATGATGATAGTTCAAAAGAACATGCTATTTTCAAATTAAAAGATAAAGACTGGAGTGTAGCTGTTGATGAAGAATTTGGAAATTATGATTACTTAATGGGAGCCGATATCGATTTTAAAAATCCAGAAGTAGTTGAAGAATGCACAAAATGGGGGAAATGGTATTTAGAAACAACAAAAGTAGATGGATTCCGTTTAGATGCAGTAAAACATATTGATAGTGGCTTTTATAAAAATTGGATAAGAACTTTAAGAGAGCAGACACAAGATGAGTTATTTGCAGTAGGAGAATATTGGACAGGAGATGTTTCAAAATTACATAGATATATAGAAAAAACAGAAGGAGAAATCTCTTTATTTGATGTACCACTTCATTATAATTTTGCTTCAGCCTCAAAAAATGAAAATTATGATTTGTCACAAATTCTAGAACATACATTGGTAAAAGAAAATCCAAGTAAAGCAGTTACTTTTGTTGATAATCATGATACACAGCCAGGGCAAAGTTTAGAGAGTTTTGTGGAAAGATGGTTTAAACCAGCAGCATATAGTATCATTCTTCTTAGAGATGCGGGATATCCTTGCGTTTTTTACGGTGATTTTTATGGAATTCCACATAATAATATAGAAGGATTAGAAGAATTAAAAATTATAATTAGACTTAGAAAAGAAAAAGCTTATGGCAAACAAAATGATTATTTTGACAATCAAAAAATAATTGGATGGACACGTGAAGGCGACGAGGAACATATAAAATCAGGATTAGCAGTTATTACATCTAGTGGTGGAGACGGAGAAAAAAGAATGTATATTGGAACACAATTTGCAGGAGAAAAATTTATGGACAGTTTAGGAAATTGTGAAGAAGAAGTTATTATAGATGAAGAAGGATTTGGAAATTTTAAAGTAAAGGGGAAGTCAACATCTATTTGGATTACATAGATATAAAATGAAGATGTGTCCCAGAATGGACAAAAATGTCCAAAAGGAAACGTCTCCAATTGGACACAATTGGATATGAAAGGAGAGAAAGGATGTCTAATTTTGTACATTTGCATATTCACAGTGAGTTTAGTTTATTAGATGGTGCAAATCGAATTAAAGATTTGCCTAAAAGAGCGAAGGAGCTTGGAATGGATGCAATTGCCATTACTGACCATGGTGTTATGTATAGTGCAATTGATTTCTATAAGGCTTGTAAAGCAGAAGGCGTAAAACCAATTATTGGTTGTGAAGTATATGTGGCACCTCGTAGTCGTTTTGACAAAGAACCAAATATCGATAATAAGTACAACCATTTAATTTTACTTGCTAAAAATAATCAAGGATATAAGAATTTAAGTAAATTAGTTTCTTTAGGATTTGTAGAAGGATATTATTATAAACCACGTATTGATTTAGAAATACTAGAAAAATATAGTGAAGGTTTAATTTGTCTAAGTGCTTGTTTAGCAGGAAGCGTAAATCAAGCTTTGTTAAATGGAGAGACAGAAAAAGCGGAAGAAATTGCTTTATGGCATAAAAGGGTATTTGGTGATGATTATTATATTGAAATTCAAAATAATGGATTACAAGAACAAGTACTTGCTAATCAAAAGTTAGTGCAACTGGCACGTAAATTGAACATTCCTCTAGTGGCTACAAATGATGCTCATTATTTGAAAAAAGAAGACGCATATAATCACGAAGTTTTACTTTGTATACAAACAGGTAAAAGAATGAGTGACATGGATAGAATGCGTTTTGAAACAGATGAATTGTATGTAAAATCACCAGAAGAGATGATAGAGTACTTTAAAGCATTTCCGGATGCAATAGAAAATACTGTTAAGATCGCTAATGAATGCAATGTAGAGTTTGAATTTGGACATACAATACTGCCTAATTATGATGTCCCAGAAGGATTTCCAACTCATTATGACTATTTTAAAAAACTATGTGATGATGGAATAAAAAATAGATATGGAGAAAATCCTTCAAAGGAAATATTAGATAGAGCAGAATATGAATTAGGTGTAATTCAAAAAATGGGATATGTGGATTATTTCCTAATTGTTTGGGATTTTATTCATTATGCGAAAACTCATAATATACCATTAGTACCAGGACGTGGTTCTGGAGCAGGTTCAATTATCGCATATGCTATTGAAATTACAGATATTGATCCAATGAAATATGGGTTACTTTTCGAGAGATTTTTGAATCCAGAAAGAATTAGTATGCCTGACTTTGACGTTGATTTCTGTTATGAACATAGACAAGATGTTATTGATTATGTGGCTGATAAATATGGTCATGACCATGTTTCGCAGATTATAACTTTTGGAACCATGGCAGCTAAAATGGTAATTCGTGATGTTGCAAGAGTTTTAGATGTACCATATTCAGAAGCAGATAGTTTAGCAAAAATGATACCAAACGAATTGCATATTACGATAAAAAAAGCGTTGGAACAAAATAAAGAATTAAAAGATAGATATGACACAGATGAAACAGTAAAAAAAGTTTTGGATATTGCAATGGGATTAGAGGGAATGCCAAGACAGGCTTCTACTCATGCTTGTCGGAATTGTTATTACTAAAGAACCAGTAGATACATATGTACCACTTTATGTACGTGATGGACAAATTTCAACACAATATATTATGACGACTCTAGAAGAGTTAGGATTATTAAAAATGGACTTTTTAGGGCTAAGAACTTTAACTGTTATTCAAGATACTATTGACCTAGTAAAAGAAAATAGAGGAATAGATGTTGAATTTGATAAAGAAATGGCTGATCCAAAAGTTTATAAACTATGGCAAGAGGGAAAATCTTGTGGAATCTTTCAGTTTGAATCACAAGGGATGACAAACTTCATGAAAGAATTAAAACCAGACTGTTTAGAAGATTTAATAGCAGGAGTTTCTTTGTATCGCCCAGGTCCAATGGATCAGATACCAAGATATGTAAAAGGTAAGTTGAATCCAGGACATAACGAATATACACATCCAAGACTAGAACCAATTTTAAATGTAACTTATGGATGTATGGTATATCAAGAACAAGTTATGCAAATTGTTCGTGACTTAGCAGGATATTCTCTTCGGAAGAGCAGACTTGGTAAGACGTGCCATGGGAAAGAAAAAACTAGATGTTATGGCAAAAGAAAGAGAAGTATTTATTCATGGACAAGTAGACGAAAATGGTAATGTAATTGTTCCCGGTTGTGTAAGAAATGGAATTGATGAAAAATCAGCAAATAAAATATTTGATGAGATGGCAGAATTTGCAAAATATGCTTTCAACA
>CALYAH010000124.1 GCA_944393455.1 uncultured Clostridia bacterium | reverse complement strand
AGAACATATAATATTTATTCACCATATCCAGAGGAATTTAATAGGCAAGCAACAGGAATAATAGCTAAATATCATTTTGCACCAACAGAGAGAGCAAAACAAAATTTATTGAACGAAGGCAAAAATGAAAGTCAAATATATATTACTGGAAATACTGCTATAGATGCATTAAGAACAACAGTAAAAGAAAACTATACCCATCCAATATTTAAATGGATAGGTGATGATAGATTAATAGTGCTAACAGCACATAGAAGAGAAAATTTAGGTAAACCTCTTGGACAAATGTTTACAGCTATAAAAAGAATATTGGATGAATATGATGATATAAAAGTAATCTATCCTATTCATAAAAATCCATTAGTAAGAGAAACTGCAAGTAGAATATTTAAAGATAGCAATAAGATACAATTAATTGAACCCTTGGAAGTATTAGATTTCCATAATTTTTTAAATAAATCATATTTTATTTTAACAGATAGTGGTGGTATTCAAGAAGAAGCTCCATCACTGGGAAAACCAGTTTTAGTAATGAGGGATACGACAGAAAGACCTGAAGGAATTAAAGCTGGAACATTGAAACTAGTAGGCACATCAGAAGAAAACATTTATAAGAACATAAAAAAATTGCTAGATGATAAGGTGGAATATGAGAAAATGAGTAAAGCATCAAACCCATATGGAGATGGATTTGCAAGTAAAAGAATAGCAGATATTTTGGATTGTTAATTTTTTAAAACAAGCAATAATTAGACTGGATTATGACTATCTATTTATAAAATTAAAATAAGGATATTTAAGAGTTAAATATCTTTATCTTTTTTTAAAAAAATCTTGCAAAAAAATAAACTTAAATGTATACTATAAAAGTAAAAAAATACAAAAGAAAGAAAAATAGGGAGGAAATATGGAGGAACTAGATTTAAAAGAACTAATTAACATATTTTGGAGTAAAAAACTACAAATTATATTAATTGTACTAATATTTATTGTAATAGGAGTAATTTATACAATGTCATTTACAACGCCAATGTATAGTGCAGCAACTACATTGCTACTTGCATCATCAAATGGTAATCAGCAAGGTGGTGAAGCTATTACAACAACAGATTTAACATTAAACTCAAAACTAGTATCAACATATAGTGAATTAGTAAAAAGTAAAAATGTATTAAGAGAAGTAATTGATAATTTACAAATGGATATTAATGAAGACGAATTGCGAAATAATATAAAAGTAACATCTGTACAAGATACTGAATTAATAAAAATTTCAGTAACAACAAAAGAGGCGTCAACTGCACCAAAAATAGCAAATGAAATAGCAAAAGTCTTTATTGAAAAAGTAAAAGGATTTTATAATATAGAAAACGTACAAGTGGTAGATGAAGCAGAATTAAATAACACACCATCTAACATTAATCATAAAAAAGATGTTTTAGTGTTTGCCTTAATTGGAGCAGTACTAGCTGTTATTTATGTGCTAATTGCCAATATGTTAGATACAACAGTAAAAACTGCAGAAGAAGTGGAAAAAGAATTTAAACTACCAGTATTAGCATCAATCCCAGTTTATAATACAGATTTACAAAAGTTAAAAGGAAGAGGAGGAAGAAGATAATGAAAAAAGAACTAATTGTTTATCAAGATCCAAAATCTCCAATTTCAGAAATATTTAGAACATTAAGAACAAATATCCAATTTATGAGTACTAAAGGAAAATTAAGGACAATATTAATAACTTCTACTTTACCAGGAGAAGGAAAAAGTTGGATTTCTGCAAATTTAGCTGCAACCTTTGCTCAAGCAGGTAGAAAAACAATAATAATAGATGCAGACATGAGAAAAGGAAGACAATATACTATATTTGGGTTATCTCCAACACCAGGACTTTCTAATTACCTATCTGGAATTGATAGTGATTATAACGAAGTAGAAACAGAAGACCTATCAAAATTTGTACAAGAAACAAATATTGAAAATTTAAGTATAATTTCTGCAGGAAATGTACCACCAAATCCATCTGAATTATTAATAACACCTAAGATGGAAGAATTATTAAATAAATTAAAAGAGTCTTATGATATAATAGTAATTGACGGAACACCAAGCCAATTAGTAACAGATTCTTTGATTTTAACTAGATTAGTAGATTCTACTTTAATTGTTACAGCAAGTAAGCAGACTAAAAAAGAAGACTTAAAGAAAGTAATTAAAAATATAAAAAATGTTGGTGGAAAAATCGCAGGTGTTGTAGTAAATAAAATAGAAGTATCAAGCAAAAAATACGAACAAACATATTATTATGGTTCAACAGCTATGACAGCAAAACCTATATCGAAGAGAAAGAATAAAAGTAATAAAGAAATATATCAAAGAACAGCATCCATGATTGAACCAAGAAATAGAAATAATGAAGAAGAAAAGAAAAATACTGATAATATAGAAAGTGTAACAGACACAGTTAGTGTGAAAACAGAGCCTTATGAAGAAGTAAATAAAGTAGAAACAGATGAACTACCAAAAGCGCTAAACAAAGAAATAAAAGTAGAAAATCAAGAGGAAATCTCTTTAGAAAAGACAACAGACATATTAAATCAAATTAATGAATATATAGAACAAGAAAAAAAGAAATTACAATAAATGAAGCAAAAGGAGTAAAACTAAAATGATAGACATACATACACATATATTACCAAATATAGACGATCGAGCAAGAAGTATAGAAGAAACCTTTAACCTAATAAAAGAAGCAAAAAGTGTAGGATTTGAAGCAATTGTCTCAACATCACATTATATGGAAGGTTATTATGAAACAGATGCACCAGAAAGAGAAGTATGGGTTAATGCTATTTATGAGAATTTAAAAGCAAAAAATATAGATGTAGAGTTGTATTTAGGAAATGAAATTTATATGTCAGAAAATATGATAAAATTGCTAGAAGAAGGAAAGGCTTCAACTATAAATGATACTAGTTACGTGTTATTTGAAATGCCTTTAAATGCAGAACCACTTAATTTATATGATTCTATTTATGAAATGATGCAATATAAAATAGTTCCTATATTAGCCCATCCAGAAAGATATACTTTTGTACAAAAAGAGCCAGAACTAATATATGATTTAATACAAAAAGGCGTACTAATGCAAGCTAATTATGGAAGTATTGCAGGACAATATGGAGAAAAGGCAAAAATTATTGTAAAAAAATTTTTTGAAAACAATATGATTCATATGTTAGGATCAGATGTGCATAGACAAAATACAGTTTATCCTAAAATACCAGAAATTTTATCAGAATTAAGTGAATTAATAGGAGAAGAAAAGTTAAAAGAATTAACAACTACTAATCCACGATTAGTCTTACATAACAAAAGAATAGATATTGAAGAACCACACGAGTTTGAATTAACCTGGAAAGAAAAACTAATGATGTCAAAAGGTGACTCTTTTGGAAAAGTTATAAAAAAATTTTTAACAAAATAAAATAAATGGAATGCTTTTTATATCAAATGATATAAAGGGCAATCCTAAAATACTGAAAGGAAGTAAAATTATGAGAAAATATTTTGGAACAGATGGAATTCGAAGAATTGCAAATACGGAGTTAACACCAGAGTTAGTATATAAAGTGGCCAAAGCAGGTGCATATGTACTATCAAAACATACAGATCATACACCAACTATTTTAATAGGAAGGGATACACGTATATCTGGAACTTTGATAGAAAGTGCAATGGTATCAGGATTCTTAAGTTATGGAGCTAATGTTAAATTATTAGGAGTAATACCAACACCAGCAGTGGCTTATTTAACAAGAAAGCTAAACGCAGATGCTAGTGTTGTAATTTCAGCATCACATAATACATATGAATTTAATGGAATTAAATATTTTAGTAATAAAGGAATGAAAATTCCAGATTCATTAGAAGAAGAAATTGAAGAAGTTATGGAATCTGGAAAATTAGAAGAATTAACAGCTGTAAATGACAAAATAGGAGTATCAGAATATTGTTTAGATTTAATAGATGAGTATGTATATTTCTTTAGAAAGAACTTTGATGATGAAATAGCAAAATACAATAGAGAAGACTTTGTAGTAGGTCTTGATACTGCTAATGGTGCAACTTATGCTGTTGCAGAAAAAGTATTTAAAGCATTAGGAATTAAATATAAAATTATTAATAATAAGCCAGATGGAATTAATATTAATGATAATTGTGGTTCTACTCATTTAGAAGGATTAAAGAAATTTGTTGTAGAAAACAAATTAAGTCTAGGAGTGGCTTATGATGGTGATGGAGATAGATGTTTAGCGGTAGATGAAAATGGAAATGAGATAGATGGAGATAAATTATTAGCTATAATATCACAAAATTTAAGAAAAAAGGGTAAATTAAATAAAGATACTATTGTTGCAACTGTTATGAGTAATTTAGGACTAAACAAATATACAAGAGACAACGGATTAGAATTATTACAAACAAAAGTTGGAGATAGATATGTTTTAGAAGAGATGTTAAAAGATGGTTTTAATCTAGGAGGAGAGCAATCAGGTCATGTTATTTTATTAGACTATAATCCAACAGGAGATGGAATATTAACTTCTCTAATGCTAATCAAAGCTATCTTAGAAGAAGGAAAAAAGTCATCTGAATTAGCAAGTATTATAAAATTATATCCACAAGTATTAATAAATGCTAAAGTGAATTCAAATAAAAAATATGATTATGAAAAAGATGAAGACATAAAGTCAGCTATAGAAAAACTAGAAAAAGAATTTGCTGGAAATGGAAGAGTATTAATTAGACCTTCAGGAACAGAACCATTAGTAAGAGTTATGATAGAAGGAGAAGATCAAGAATATATTACTAAAAAAGCAAGAGAAATGGCAGATTTAATTGAATCTAAGTTAAAATAAAATTTTGAAGAAAGCGATGTTTTTTGAGATGTTTTTTTGGACGGAGTAAAAAAACATCTCTTTTCTTTTTTGCTAATTTTTTACATAAATTAATTATTAGGTGACTTTTGTTATCGAAGATGTTTTTTTACTCCGTCCCAAAAAACATCTTCTTCCCAAAAAACACAAAAAATATTGTAACAGAAATGTAATGAAAACGTAACATTAAAATGTTGATAAAAAAAGAAATTAATGTTATTATAGATTTATAAGAAACGAAAGAGAAAAATGGAGGGGAAAGCAATGTTTATATTCGATATATCTAATCCACTTACACTACTATTAATGTTAGCAGTAACTGTACTATTAATATTTTTGTCACAAGAGTTAAAGAAAAGTTATATCGGTGCAATTATGTTATTTGCATATTTAATTATATTAATTGTACATGTAGCACAAATAGCTACACTATCAGAAGAATTTAGATATCTATTATCAACATTATCAAGATGTATTGTAATTGACTTTATATTTGTATTAATTACATTCTTCTCATATTTATGGGTAGATGATATAGAGACAAAAGTTAATGGTAAAAAGAGTTATGATAATAGTTTAGAATGGTTCTGGAAAAAAGTTTAATAAAAAACGAAAAAGATTCGATATAAATAATATCGAATTTTTTTATGCATATTTTTCTTTTTGATGAATATATATAGATATAAGAAACTAAAGATACAAGGAGAAAAATATGTTTAATGTTACTGTATTTAGAATGAAAGATATTCTAAAATATTTTTTTGGAATTATGCTAACAATTATTTTTGTTGTTATTCTAAGTAAATATTTTAGCAAAGATACAAAGAAAGAAGAAAAAATAGTAAAAGAAGTAAAAAATGGAATGTCAATGTTATCAGAAAATAGTTTGCTAGGCTGTTTAGACAAGACACTTCCAAGCATAGAAACAGTTAATGATGAGTATAAAAATATATCAGATGAAGATGACCATAAAGAAGATAAGAGTTTTTTACAAGCTATTTTAGATACACAAATTAGTTCTATAAAAGAAGTAAATGAAATAGAGGTAACACAAACCATAGCAGAAGCTAAGCAAGAAGGAGAAGAGCAAAAGGAAAAAGAGAGTGAAACAATAGAGGAAGTAAAAACAGGAGTACAAACACAAGTAATTACTAATAATCCAATAACAGATAACAGTAATGTTCAATATGGAAAAGTCAAGATAAAAAATCAAACAGATTATGTACTAACAGAAGAGATGCTGAAACCAGATATAACGATAGAAAATAAAAATATATTGTTGTTTCATACACATAGTTGCGAAAGTTATACAGCAAGCGAAAAATACCCATATACACCAACAGGGACATTTCGTACGACAGATTTAAATTTTACAGTAACAAGAGTAGGAACAGAATTAGAAAATCAATTAAAACAATATGGTTATAATGTAGTACATAACACAGACTATCATGATTACCCAGCTTACAATGGCTCTTACACACGTTCACTTGCAACCGTTGAAAAAATGTTACAAACAACCTCAGCAGATATAATAATGGATGTGCATAGAGATGCAATAGGAAGTAGAAGCGATTATGCTCCAACTGTAAAAATAGGAGATACAGAAGAAGCAGCACAAATAATGTTTGTAATAGGAACAAATGGGGGAGGACTTTGGCATCCTAACTGGAACCAAAACTTGAAATTTGCAATCAAAATTCAAGAAAAAGCAGAAGAAATGTACCCAGGCTTATTTAAATCAATTTTGCTTACGGACTCTAGATATAATCAGCATACAGGTAAATATGCAAGTATTATAGAAGTAGGAGCAACAGGAAATACTTTAGAACAGTGTTTAACAAGTATGAAATATTTAGCTAAAGTTATGAGTGAAGTGATACAATAGGGACAGAGCAAATCTGTCTCATTTTTTTGTCGAATTTTGTAACATTGATTCACAAGAAGCAGTGTTAAATTTCGACTTTTTTTGACAATATTATGAGACAGATTTGCTCTGTCCCTATTGTATCATTTTATTTTTAGTTTTACTTGAAATAAAAAAAAAAGTTAT
>CALYAH010000123.1 GCA_944393455.1 uncultured Clostridia bacterium | reverse complement strand
CTAATAATGATTATGACCATATATTTGTAATCGTAAGACTACGGGGATGATGAACATGAAAATGACATAGAAGTAAATGAATGGATAGGATTACGATTCAATGGATTATTATGGAATTGGTTTTTCTAATATAAGATTACCAACTGATTCAAAAAGTTATATTTATAAATATAGGACTGGTGTAAACACATTTCCAGAAGAAGTATTTTTGCATGAATTTTTACATTCTTTAGAAAGAAATGCACAAGAATATGGTTATGAAAGACCAGAATTGCATGATTATGAAAAATATGGATATAGCAATGAACCAGTAATAGGACAGAAAAAATGGTATACAGATTATATGAATAAAGAAATTCAAACAACAGAAGGAAAAATAGGATTACCAGAAGAAATCTATACATTAAAACCAGCTAAGAAAAGCAATTTTGACTATTCCTATAATAGAGAAGAGTTTAAGCAACCAGAAAATATTATAGAAGAAGTACGAGAAATAGTTAGCAATTTATTTAATAAGGTGAGATACTTGGGACAGATCTCAAATGTCTCATAAATCATGTAGAAATAAGTAGAAAAATGTCAAAGCAGAAAGAAAGGAAGAATTATAAGTGAAAGTATCAGAGTTTAATTACAATTTACCAGAAGAACTTATTGCACAAACACCTTTGGAAAAAAGAGATGAATCAAGATTGATGATACTAGATAGAAAAAAAGAGACAATAGAGCATAAGAAGTTTAAAGATATTATAGAATATTTAGAACCGGGAGATGTATTAGTTAGAAATAACACAAAAGTAATACCAGCAAGATTATATGGAAAGAAAACAACAGGAGCAAATGTTGAGTTTTTGTTATTAAATAACATTGAAGGAGATATATGGGAATGCATTGTAAGACCAGGAAACAAATTACATGTTGGAACTAGAGTTATCTTTGGAGATGGTCTATTAAAAGCTGATATATTAGATATCATGCCTGGTGGAACAAGAAAAGTGGAATTTCATTATGAAGGAATTTTTAATGAAATTTTAGATAAAATTGGACTAATGCCATTACCACCATATATTCATGAAGAATTAAAACAAAAAGATAGATATCAAACTGTTTACGCAAAATATGATGGCTCAGCAGCAGCTCCAACAGCGGGATTACATTTTACGCCAGAACTACTAAAAAAATTGGAAGAAAAAGGTGTGATAATTGCTAATGTAACTTTACATGTAGGAATTGGAACATTTAGACCAGTAAAAGAAGAAACAGTAGAAAATCATGAAATGCATTCTGAACATTATTATATTAAACAAGAAGATGTAGAAAAGATAAATCAAGCTAAGAAAAATGGAAAAAGAGTAATTAGTGTAGGGACAACTTCATGTAGAGTTTTAGAAACTATAGCAGATGAAAATGGTATGGTAAAAGAAACCGAGGGAGACACACAAATATTTATTTATCCAGGATACAAGTTTAAATGTTTGGATGGATTAATTACAAATTTCCATTTACCACAATCTACACTTTTAATGCTTGTATCAGCATTAGCTGGAAAAGATTTTATTATGAGTGCGTATGAAGAAGCAGTAAAAGAAAAGTATAGATTTTTTAGCTTTGGAGATGCAATGTTTATAAAATAGATAAAGGAAATAAATATTATGAAGAATAGCAAATGGAAAATAATAATTTTAATGATGATATCAATAATTAATATAGCATGTATTATAGGAGGATATATTGTAGCAGAAAAAGGAGCTCATTCTTTTAATGAGTCTTTATCTCCTTCGAGTTCTAATAGTGTTGTATTTACTATATTGGTATTGATTATACAAATTTTAAATATAATTTTCTTAGTTAAAGAATGGAAAGAATGTTTAAATAATGAAGGAAAAAATTCGAAATCTAGAAAAAGATTAATTATAGTTACAATACTAATTGTTATTACTTTTTTTATACCAGTTAAGGGTGTAAGTTCAGTTAATTATAATTTTATGGAAGAAAATATAATGGAAGAAAGCACTACATATATAAATGTATATAGAAATATATATTCAATTACTATATGGAAAAGTGAAAGAACACATATGGGAATAGCTTATTATTAATAAATGATTTTCGGATGGAGATGTTTTTTAACTCCGTCCCAAAAAACATCATGAAGGAGGAAAAATGAAACCAGCAGTAACATATGAATTATTACATGAATGTAAGCAAACAGGTGCAAGAAGAGGAGTTATACATACTCCACACGGAGATATACAAACGCCAATTTTTATGCCAGTGGGAACGCAAGCAACAGTAAAATCTATGACACCAGAAGAGTTAAAAGAAGAAGTAAAAGCGCAAATTATATTATCAAATACATATCATTTATATTTGAGACCTGGTAACAAAATTGTAAAAGAAGCGGGTGGACTTCATAAGTTCATGAATTGGGATAGACCAATATTAACAGATAGTGGAGGATTCCAAGTTTTTAGTTTAGGAGATTTAAGGACAATTCATGAAGAAGGGGTTGAATTTAAGTCTCACTTAGATGGAAGTAAACACTTTTTTTCACCAGAATCAGTTATGGAAATTGAAGAGGATTTAGGAGCAGATATTATTATGGCTTTTGATGAGTGTTGTCCTTACCCATCTACTTATGAGTACACAAAGAATTCTATGGAGAGAACTACTAGATGGGCTTTAAGGTGCAAAGAGGCTCATACTACAACAGATAGACAAGCTTTGTTTGGAATTATACAAGGAGGATTTTATGAAGATTTAAGAAAGCAGAGTGCTAAAGAATTGATTGATTTAGATTTGCCAGGATATGCTATTGGTGGAATAAGTGTAGGAGAACCAAAAGAAGAGTTTATTGATATTTTAAGATATACAGCGCCACTTATGCCAAAAGATAAACCAAGATATTTAATGGGAGTAGGAACACCTGATTATTTAATAGAAGCAGCAATGGCAGGAATTGATATGTGTGATTGCGTATTACCAACTAGAATTGCAAGAAATGGAACGGCTATGACTTGGAATGGAAAAGTTGTTGTAAGAAATGCTACATATGAAAGAGATTGGGGACCATTAGATCCAGAGTGTGATTGTTATACTTGTAAAAATTATACTAGGGGCTATATTAGGCATTTAATAAAGGCTAATGAAATATTAGGAGTAAGATTACTATCAATTCACAACTTAAGATTCTTGACTAATTTAATGGAAAAGGTTAGAATAGAAATAGAGAATGATAATTTGGGAACATTTAAAGAAGAGTTTTATAAAAAATATGGATATACTAAATAAATTGGAGGTATACGAATGAATTTAATAGAAGAAAGCTTTCAAAATAAAGAAGAAAAGAAGAAAAAAAGGACGTCTAGAATTATATTAGGTGCCATTATTTTCATAGTAATTATAATTATTGCAATAACATCATACTTGCTTTACATCCAAAGTACAACTTTAAAATTGACTTTGGATGGACAAGCAAATGAAAGTTTAAAACGCATACTAGTTATAGAAGAAGATGGAACAATATATGCACCTATTAGAGAAATTGCCCAATATTTAGGTTATGAAAGCTATAAAGGAGATTATATAGACAAATCAGAAGATGATAGTAAATGTTATGTTCAAAACGAAAATGAAGTTGCAAATTTTACATTAGGTTCTAATAAAATTTACAAATTAGATTTAACAACTTCAACAGACAATTATGAATATGTATATGAGCAAAAACCAGTAAAAGCAATTAGTGGAGAATTATATGCAACTTCAGCAATGATTGAAGATGCTTTTAATGTAAGTTTTCAATATGACCAAGAAAAAAATAGAATTACAATTTTAACAATGCCATATTTAATTCAAGCTTATACTAATGTAGTATTAGATTATGGTTACAGTAAAATAAGTGATGTATTTGCTAATCAAAAAACAGTTTTACAAAACATGTTGGTAGTAGAAAAAGGTGAGAATACATATGGAGTTATTGATATAGAAGGAAATCCTGTATTAGAAGCTAAATATGATAATATAACCTATTTGCCAAATGTTGGAGATTTCTTAGTTCAAACAAACGAGAAAGTAGGCATCATTTCAAAAAACAGAGAAACAAAAGTACAAATTATGTATGATTCAATAGAATTAATGGATAGTGATGCTGGATTATACATTGCAGAAAAAGACGACAAATATGGTGTGCTAGACTTAAGAGGAAACGTGAAAATATACATAGAAAACGATGAAGTTGGAATGGATATTTCAAAATTCACTCAAAACAATATCAAAAATAAATATATACTAGCTGGTAATTTAATACCAGTTAGAAAGGACAAGTTATGGGCATTATATGACAAAAATGGAAATCAACTTGTAGATTTTAAATATGATAGTTTTGGATATATAGCTTCTAGCAATAAAGATGCTTTGAATTTATTAGTAATACCAGACTATGAAGTTCTAGTTGCTTGTAAGGATAAGAAATATACTTTATTAAATTCAGTAGGAGAAGAATTATTTGCAGCACCAGTGGCAGATGATATTTATATGACTATTAGTGGAGGAGAAAGACATTATTACATAACAGCTAATAATGGAACTATGGATGCAGAAGTGTATTTAGATAGAATAGGTGTAACAACAAAGAGTTCAAATAATAATCAAAATAATACAACAAATAATGGGGCAAACTCTAATAATACATCTAACACATCAAATAATACGAACAACAATCAAAATACGCAAAATTCTGAACAAGATAATAACAACAACGGACAAGACCAAAATAACCAATCAAATAGTGGAGAAGTGACAAATAATCAAGAGACCAATAATGGAGGAGTACAATCTAACAATGGAGAGCAACAAAATCAATAAAAAATAATATAAAAATAGAAAAGACGAAAATCAATAATAGCTTTTCGTCTTTCTTATATTTTAGACTTGATTATAATTTATGATTAATTTTAAAACATCGCGTAAGCGACCAAACGAGCTAAAAGCGAGTGCGATTGGAGCAACCTACAAGTTTTATCTAGTTAGTAGGTTGCGACACACAAGATGTTTTAAAATTAATCATAAATTATAATTAACACTAAGTAGTAACATATATTGCACGCATATTTTATTTGACCACTCATACCAATAGAAAAAAAAACAAAAATAGTGTATAAATATAGAAGGGTATATAGAAAGGAAAATTATGGATTACGTACAAATAGAGAAAAGTAGTAATTATTTGCCAAAAAGAAAAGTTTCGAATCAAGATATAGAAGAAAGATTAAATTTAGAAAAAGGATATATAGAAAAAAGGACAGGAATTAAAGAGAGATATTATATAGAAGATGAGACGATAGAAACAATGGCAGTAAAGGCTGCTGAGAAAATAGTAAATGATGAAATTAAGAAAAAAATAGGACTAATAATAGTGGCGACTACATCGAGTGATAACCTAATGCCAGGAATAGCAAATAGAATCCAAAAAGAATTGGAAATAGAACCTTGTATTTGCCTAGACATATTGGCTGGATGTAGTGGATATATTAATAGTTTTGATATTGCTAAGATGTACATAGAAGCAGGAAAAGTAGAAAAGGCATTGGTAGTTGGAGTTGATAGCTTATCAAAATATACAAATCAAGAAGATGTAGGGACAGTTATTCTTTTATCAGATGGGGCAGGTGCAACATTGTTGGGAAGAACAAAAGAGCCAAGAAAATATTTTTCTAACATACAAGCAAGTGGGAAAAATAACGAAATATTAACATGTAAAGCAAATCAAAAAATAGAAATGGAAGGAAAAGAAGTATATAAATATGCTGTTATAAAAACAGTAGAAAATATAAAAGAATTGCTAGAACAATCAGAAGAAAAAATAGAAAATATTAAATATATTGTACCACATCAATCTAATAAAAAAATTATGAAAGCAATTGCATCAAGATTAAAAATAGATAGTGAAAAAATGTATACCAATATAGAAACAGTAGGAAACACATTTTGTGCAAGTATACCAATTGTTATTTGCGAGATGCAAGAAAAAGGCTTGTTAAAAAAAGGTGATAAAATCATATTATTAGGATATGGTGGAGGATTGAATACAGGAAGTATATTATTAGAAATTTAAAAATAAAGGAGAAAGATATGAAAAGAGCATTTTTATTTCCAGGACAGGGAGCACAAGTAGTAGGAATGGGGAAAGATATTTACGAAAATTATGAAGAGGCTAGAAAAATATATGATAGAGTATCCGAAATAGCTGGGATAGATGTAAAAAAATTGTGTTTTGAAGGACCAGAAGAAGATTTAAACAAAACAGAAAATACTCAGCTTGCAATACTTACTACTAGTTTAGCTATATTAGAAGTATTAAAAGCAAATGACGTAGAAGCTCAAATAGCAGTAGGTCTAAGTTTAGGAGAATATGCAGCTTTAATATATGCAGGAATGATTAACTTTGAAGATGGTATCAAATTAATTCAAAAAAGAGGATACTATATGGGAAACTTATTACCAGATGAAGAATTTGCAATGGCAGCTGTAATAGGAATGGATTCTATAAAAATAGAAGAAGTATGCCAAGAAATTTCTAAAGAAGGTAAATTTATTGTACCAGCTAATTATAATTGTACTCTTCAAACTGTTATATCAGGAGAAAAAAATGCGATAGAAGAAGCAATAACAAAACTAAAAGAAGCAGGAGCAAAAAGAGTAATACCTTTAAAAACAAGTGGCCCATTTCACACTGTAAAATTGGAAAAAGCAAAAGAAGCTTACGAAAAAGAATTAGAAGCTATTGAATTTAAAAAGGGAAATGTAAAAGTAATTAAAAATATAGATGGAACTTATTATTCAGAAAAAGATAATATGAAGGATATATTATCTAGACATATTATAAGTTCTGTAAGATTTGACAAAGCAATTAGATTAATGCAAGAGGAAAATGTAGATGAATATATAGAAATAGGTCCAGGTAGAACTTTAACAGGGTTTATTAAAAAAGATAACAAAGAAGCAAAAACATATAATATCAATAATTTAGAGAGTTTAGAAAATTATTTAAAGGAGGAAAAATAATGGGAGAAAGAAAAACAGTTTTAATAACAGGAGGTTCAAGAGGAATAGGAAAAGAAGTGGCAACTGTTTTTGCGGAAAATGGATATGACATCATTATTAATTATGAATCAGATAAAACAGATGTAGAATCTTTAAAAAAGGAATTTGACGAAAAAGGTGTAGAAAGTTTAATTATAAAAGCTGATGTATCAAAACAAGAAGAGGTTGACAATTTAATTAAACAAGCAATTGAAAAATTTGAAAAAATAGATGTATTAGTTAACAATGCCGGAATAACTAAAGATAATCTACTAATGAGAATGAGTGAAGAAGAATTTGACAAAGTAATAGAAATCAATTTAAAAGGAACTTTTTTAGTAACAAAAGCAGTTACAAAATATATGATGAAAAAAAGACAAGGAAGCATTGTGAATTTATCATCTGTTGTAGGTGTAGCAGGAAATAGCGGACAATGTAATTATTCAGCATCAAAAGCTGGAATTATAGGTTTTACAAAAAGCATTGCTAAGGAATTAGCATCAAGAAATATTAGAGCAAATGCAGTAGCACCAGGATTTATAGCAACTGACATGACAAGTGTGTTATCAGATGCAGTAAAAGAAAACATAAACGGACAAATACCTTTAAAAAGAATGGGAACAGCAAAAGAAGTAGCAGAATTAATTTATTTTTTAGGTTCAGAAAAAAGTTCTTATATTACAGGCCAAGTTATCAATGTAGATGGCGGAATGGTAATGTAGAAGATAAAAAATAAATAATAAGGAGATAGAAAAATGAGAAGAGTTGTAATAACTGGATTAGGAGCTATTACTCCAATAGGAAATAATGTAGAAGAATTTTGGGATGGAATAAAAAAAGGAAAATGTGGAATTGATGAAATTACAGCATTTGATGCAAGTAATTTTAAGGTAAAATTAGCAGCTGAAGTAAAAGGATATAATCCAGAAGACCATTTTGATAGAAGAGAAGCAAAAAGATTAGATAAGTTTTCACAATATGCTATTATTGCTGCAAGAGAAGCATGGAAAGATAGTGGATTAGATAAAGAAAAAGAAAATATGGAAAGAGTAGGAGTAATTTTAGGTTCTGGAATTGGTGGAGTAGAGACTATTGAAAATGAAAATAGAAAATGTGTTGAAAAAGGACCAGACAGAGTATCACCAATGTACATACCAATGGCAATTTCAAATATGGCAACGGGAAATGTAGCTATTGAAATTGGAGCTAAAGGAGAATCTATTGCTATGATAACAGCTTGTGCAACAGGAACTCACTGTATTGGAGAAAGCTTTAGAATGATAAAACATGGATACCAAGATATTGTATTGGCTGGAGGAACAGAAAGTTCAATTACACCACTTAGTATAGCAGGATTTAGTAATATAAAAGCTCTAAGTAAATCTGAAGACAAAACAAGAGCTAGTATTCCATTTGACAAAGAAAGAAATGGATTTGTAATGGGAGAAGGAGCAGGAATTATTGTTTTAGAAGAATTAGAACATGCCAAAGCAAGAGGAGCAAAAATATATGCAGAAATAGTAGGATATGGAGCAACATCAGATGCATATCATATTACTTCACCAGCACCAGGAGGAGAAGGTGGAGCAAGAGCTATGAAAATAGCTATGGAAGAAGGAAATGTAAAACCAGAAGAAATAACTTATATTAATGCACATGGTACATCAACACATTTAAACGACGCTTCTGAAACAGCAGCTATAAAAACAGCATTAGGAGAAGAAAATGCTAAAAAAGTCATGGTAAGCTCAACAAAAGGACACACAGGACATCTTCTAGGAGCAGCAGGTGGAGTAGAAGCAATTGCTTGTAGTAAAGCAATAGAAGAAGGATTTGTACCAGCAACAATAAACTATCAAGTACCAGACGAAGAATGTGACTTAGACATCGTACCAAATGAAGGAAGAAAAGTAGAAGTAAAATATGCAATATCAAATTCATTAGGATTTGGTGGACATAACAGTAGTATCTTATTAAAAAAATATGAATAATGTTTTTTGGGACGGAGTAAAAAAACATCTTTCAATTTCAGAAAAGGGCAGATGAGATTTGATAATTTAATCTAAGTGAAAGTGAGGTAAAATAATGGAATATAATGATATTAAAAAATTAATAGATGATATGGGAAATTCTAAAATAGATTCTTTAGATATAGAATTTCCAGATGGAATAAAAATTAGTATGAAAAAAAATAGTCAAAAAGAGGTTGTAATAACCTCTCCACAAGCTAACGTAATAGAAGCAAGTGCACCTATGACTGTTCCTGTTGTAAAGAAAGAACAAGAAAGTAGTTTAGTAAAAGTGGAAAAAAATGAAGAAGAAAACTATAAAATTGTAAAATCTCCTATGGTAGGAACTTTTTATGAAAGTCCTTCGCCAGAAAAGGAAGCTTTTGTAAAAGTTGGAGATAAAGTACATAAAGGGCAAGTTTTATGCATTATTGAAGCTATGAAACTAATGAACGAAATTGAATCAGAATTTGATGGCGAAATAGTGGAAGTTTGCGTTAAAAATGAATATATAGTAGAATATGGAATGCCATTATTTAAAATTAAATAAGAAAGGTAAAGTAAAATGATGTTAGATAAAGAAGGAATTAAACAAATTATTCCACAAAGAGAACCATTTTTAATGATTGACGAAGTGGAAGAATATACTCCGGGAGAAAGTGCAGTAGCATATAAACATGTTGATGAAAATGAATATTATTTTAAGGGACATTTTCCAGGAAATCCAATTATGCCAGGAGTATTAATAGTAGAATCTTTAGCACAAACAGGAGCTGTGGCTATTCTTTCAATGGAAGAAAATAAAGGGAAAAATGCTTTATTTGGAGGAATTGATAAATTAAGATTTAAAAAGCAAGTTGTGCCAGGCGATATCTTAAAACTAGAAGTTAAAATTACTAACAGCAAAGGACCAATTGGAATGGGAGAAGCAATAGCTACAGTAGATGGAAAAGTAGCAGTCAAAGGGGAATTGACTTTTGCAATTGTTTAACTTTGACAAAATTCGACAAAAAAATGAGACACTTTGGCTCTGTCCCAAGTGTCTCAAAAGGAGAGAAGTATGATAAAAAAAGTTTTGATTGCCAATCGAGGTGAAATCGCAGTTAGAATTATTAGAGCTTGTAGAGAAATGAGGATAAGAACAGTAGCTGTTTATTCAGAAGCAGATAAAACAGCGCTACATACGAGCTTAGCTGATGAAGCTATATGTATTGGACCAGCACCATCAAATAAAAGTTATTTAAATATGAAAGCAATATTAGAGGCAGCTTGCTTAACAGGAGCTGATAGTATTCATCCTGGTTTTGGCTTTTTATCTGAAAATAGCAGTTTTGCAAAAATATGTGAAGAAATGGGAATTAAATTTATAGGACCAAATTATAAGTTAATAGAATTACTAGGAAATAAATCAAAAGCCAAAGAAACTATGAAAAAAGCAGGAGTACCAGTTGTACCAGGTTCAGATGGATTAATAACATCGAAAGAAAAAGCTTTAGATTTAGCAGAAAAAATAAAATATCCTGTTATGTTAAAAGCATCAGCAGGTGGTGGAGGAAGAGGAATTAGAGTTGCCTATTCAAGAGAAGAACTAGAAAAAGCATATGATTTGGTAAAACAAGAAGCAAAGGTTTCTTTTAATGATGATAGCATTTATTTAGAGAAATTTATTGAAAATCCAAGGCATGTAGAAATTCAAATTCTAGCAGATGAACATGGTAACTGTATTCATTTAGGAGAAAGAGATTGTTCTGTACAAAGAAGAAATCAAAAAGTCCTAGAAGAAACACCATCTGGTATTTTAGATGAAAAAACAAGAAAGAAAATGGGAGAAGTTGCTGTAAAAGCAGTAAAAGAAATTGGTTATAGCAATGCTGGAACGATAGAATTTTTAGTAGATAAAAATCTTGATTTTTATTTTATGGAAATGAATACAAGAGTTCAAGTTGAGCATCCTGTAACAGAAATGGTAACAGGTGTAGATATAATAAAAGAGCAAATAAAAATTGCAAGTGGAGAACTATTGAGTTACAAACAAAAAGATATTGAATTTACTGGACATTCTATGGAAGTTAGAATTAATGCAGAAAATCCAGAAAAGAACTTCATGCCATGTCCAGGAACTATTACTGATTTACATTTACCAGGAGGAAACGGAATACGTGTTGACACAGCTATTTATTGTGGTTATCAAATTCCACCAACTTATGATTCTATGATAGCGAAAATCATTGTTCATGGAAAAACAAGAGAGGAATCAATTAATAAAATGAAAAGTGCAATAGCTGAATTAGTAGTAGATGGAATAACAACAAATACAGATTTTATTCTAAAAATATTAGAGGATGAAGATTTTAAAAACAATAATTATGATACTTCTTTTATTGCGAAAAAATTTAATAATTAGATAAAAATAATAAAAAAGTTTTACTATATATTTACAGGTAAAACTTTTTTATTATTTTTTTCAAAAAGCATTTACATTTGTATAAAATTTGTATACAATATAAAAGAATAAGAAAAATGTCATATAACAAAAGAAAATGTAAAAAAAGAAAGGAAGTATATCGATGAAGATATTGATGTTGACATGGGAATATCCACCAAGAGTTGTAGGAGGGATAGCTAGAGTAGTGTATGACATATCTAGAACACTACTAAAAGATGGACATGATGTTACAGTTGTTACTTACCGTGAAGGAGACGCACCATATTTTGAAGATGATAGAGGAGTAAAAGTTTATAGAATAGACAATTACATGATTAATCCAAATAATTTTATAGATTGGATTATGCAAATGAATTTTAACATGGTAGCAAAAGTAAATGAGATTATACAAGAACAAGGTAATTTTGATGTTATTCATGCTCATGATTGGTTAGTTGCATATAGTGCAAAAACAATCAAAAATTCTTACAATATTCCAATTGTTGCAACAATACATGCAACAGAAGCAGGAAGAAATAGTGGGATTCATGATGAAACACAAAGATATATTAATGATACAGAATGGATGCTTACATATGAAGCTGCAGAAGTTATTGTAAATAGTAATTATATGAAAAATGAACTTCAAAGATTATTTGGTTTACCATATGAGAAAATTAATGTGATACCAAATGGAGTAAACTTAAGCTTATTCAATGGAATTGAAAGAGATTACAACTTTAGAAGAAAATATGCAATGGATAATGAAAAGATTATTCTATTTATGGGAAGACTTGTATATGAGAAAGGAATTCAACATCTAATATCGGCAATGCCAAAAATACTAAATGGATATCGAGATAGTAAACTTGTTATATGTGGAAAAGGCGGAATGCAAGAAGAGTTACAAAGACAAGTAAATAGCATGGGAATTGGAAACAAAGTATATTTTGCTGGATATATGAATGGAAAAGATGTACAAAGAATGTATAAAGCAGCAGATATAGCAGTATTTCCAAGTACATATGAACCATTTGGAATAGTTGCATTAGAAGCAATGCTTTCAGAAAATCCAATTGTAGTATCTGATATAGGAGGACTAAATGAAATTGTAGAACATAGAGTAAATGGAATGAAAGCATATTGCGGAAATCCTAATTCAATAGCAGATTCTATATTAGAATTATTATATGATCATAAATTGTGTGCTGATATAACAAGAAAAGCTAAAAATAAAGTTAGAAATGAATATAACTGGAGTAAAATAGCACAAGATACACACTTTACATATCAAAAAGCAATTTGTCAATCAATGGCTGAAAAACAAAAAAGAGAGCTTGAACAAGAAAGAGCTAAGAAAACTAAAAAATCTAAAAATACAGAGAAAGAAATTACGAATTTACTTAGTTTCAAAAAACGTCAAGCATATGCGTAATTTAGAAATTAAAACTATTTATCGTTTGGTAAATAGTTTTTTTATTTTATGCAAAATTAGTAATATTTCCAACCTAGAGGTATATAAAATTAAACATAGAGCGCTTGATTGGAATGAAAAATAGAAATTGTTTGGAAAGAAAATGAGTAAGATTCAGAGAAAATCAATAATTAATATATCTAAATATTATACTTAAGCTGCCTTCATGAACAAAGAAATTCTAAAATTAGCTAAATGGCACCTCCCAAAAGGGTTTGGTATCCTCCATTTAGCTAATTTAATAATTTCTAATGTCCATTTAGTTGCAACCGTATAATTTTTATCTATATTAATTATTGATTTTAATCTGAAAAAGACTTGTTTTCTTTCATTACAATTTCTTTTTGAATGTAATGAACAAGCTCTATGTTTAATTTTATATACCTCTAGGTTGGAAATATTAATAATTCTGTAAAAAGATCAAAACTTAAACAAGACAAAAGATTGAAAAAAAGTAAAATTATTGATAGAATAAAGATGTCAAAATAATATATTTTTAGTTTGCAGTTTCTACAAATTTAGCAAAAAAGTAGTGTATAATATAAAAAGAACTAAAAATAGAAATATCAAATAGAATTTATTTTTAAATAGACATGAAGGAGTAAAGATATGGGAGAATTTAAATCAGGATTTGTAACACTAATTGGAAGAACAAACGTAGGAAAATCAACTTTACTAAACTTGTTGGTAGGAGAAAAAGTAGCAGCAATTGCAAACAAAGTGCAAACAACAAGAACAGCAATCAAAGGAATAGTAAACAGAGAAAATTCACAAATGATATTTGTTGATACACCAGGAATTCATAAACCAAAAACAAAATTAAATGAAACAATGGTAGAAACTTCATTTACAAGTTTAACAGATGCAGACATAGTATTATTTCTAATTGAAGCAACAAGTGAGGATATAGGTAGAGGAGATAAAATTATATTAAATAAAATTAAAGAAGCTAACAGAAAAACAATACTTATTATTAATAAAATAGATTTAATAAAAAGAGAAAAACTTTTAAAATTGATTGAGATTTATAGTAAAGAATATAACTTTGAAGCAGTAATTCCAATTTCAGCAACAAATCCTAAATATAAAGAAATTATCTTAGATGAGATAGAAAAGAACTTAAAACCAGGTCCAGCATATTATGATATAGAAGAGTATACAGATCAAACCTTAAGACAACTAGCAGAAGAAACAATAAGGGAAAAAGCACTAAAATTATTACAAGACGAAGTACCACACGGAATTTATGTAGAAGTAGAAAAAATGAAACAAAGAAAAAATAAAAACAATGAAGATATATATGATATAGAAGCTACTATCTACTGCCTTAGAAATTCACACAAAGGAATTATTA